>JANLHY010000326.1 GCA_024653795.1 Candidatus Brocadiaceae bacterium
GTGTGCATGGAAGAGGCGATTGAAAATATCGATATCGGCGGCCCCTCGATGATTCGGTCTGCTTCCAAGAATTACAAACATGTTATTGTCATTGTAAACCCGAAGCGGTATGAGTTTATTATTGAAGAACTCAAGGCCAACCGCAACGACATTTCCGAGAAGATGCGCTTTGAACTCGCTGTTGAGGCATTCAGGACTACAGGTCGTTATGACAGGATTATTGCCAATTATTTTGACAGCCTCGATAAAGAAAAGGGAGGCTATCCAACGGCGCTCTCACTGGATTATATTAAACGACAATCTTTACGATATGGTGAGAACCCGCACCAAACGGCTGCGTTTTATGTGGAGGAAAATGTGCAGGAACCCTGTGTATCAAACGCACTGCAGTTGTATGGGAAGGAGCTTTCTTATAACAATATTATAGACCTTAATGCCGCACTGGAATTGGTAAAGGAATTTGAACGTCCTTCTGCTATTGTAATAAAACACACAAATCCGTGTGGCGCTGCGTCTGCTGATACCCTTGCTGAGGCATTTAAAAAGGCATACAACGGTGATCCCGTCTCTGCCTTTGGTTGTATTCTGGGATTAAACAAGACTGTGGACGTGGCAACGGCAGAGGCTATCACAGAACCAGGCCACTTTGTGGAGGCGATTATTGCGCCAGAATACGAAAAAGAGGCAGTAGAGATTCTCACGACAAAACGAAAGTGGGGAAGCGGCTTAAGACTTCTCAAAACGGGTACTTTGTCAGCAAAATTGATAGACCCCTGTGCCTATGATATGAAAAGGGTAGTGGGAGGCATACTTTTACAGGGTAGGGATTTGTCCGTATATGATCCTGCAAACCTCAAGGTTGTTACGAAGAAAAAACCTTCTGAAAAAGAGATGGCTGATTTACGATTTGCCTTTATCGTTTGCAAGCATGTAAAGTCCAATAGCATTGTTCTTGTCAGAGACGAGATGGTGGTTGGCGTTGGTGCAGGGCAGATGAGTCGCATTGATTCCACAGAGATTTCCATTAAAAAGGCAGGAGATAGGGTCAAAGGCGCTGTGATGGCCTCTGACGCTTTTTTCCCTTTCAGGGATAGCGTTGATGTAGCGGTCAGAGCGGGTGTGGCGGCAATTATTCAACCGGGAGGTTCAAATAAGGATGATGAATCGATCGCAGCAGCCGACGAACACGGGATTGCTATGGTATTTACCGGCCAAAGGCATTTCAGGCACTGAGTATTCACCGCAGAGGCGCAGAGGTCGCAAAGATCGAATTAATGTTAAGAGTTGAGAGTTTGGAAAGAAAATTATCTTTGCGATTCAGGATGTATGTTGACACCAGAAAATTGCGCGATGTACAAGCTAAGGGATTGACAATAAATAATCTGAACAAGTTTGTTGTCCGATACTTTGAAGATCAGGCACTGTCAGGGCTAATGCCTAATTCAGATAAGACCGTCACTAACCCCAGCCTTAAGGCTGGGGTTAGTGGGTACGCGTCATACCGGGGCTTTAGCCCTGATGGCACGGCAACATGAAGTTGTTCATGTTATATATTGTCAATCCCTAAGGCAATTCAGCAATTTTTAAAAGCGAGTGGTCTGGCGTGAGTCCAATAGAAAAAGAGATTATCAAACGGAAGCATTTAATCTTCGTAAATAAAAAACAATATCTGTACTACAATCCATCAACTTCTTGTTTTTTATGCTCGTTTTTCAAAATGCATAACCATAAGGCATTGATTAGATGAGGCTTACGTAAAGTTTGTGGCATTGAGTTTGTTGTCATTTGAAAATGGGTAACACGTTAGTGTTTTGAAAAACGTATTACCGATAAGCTCCGTAGGAGCAACCTGTTTGTAGCAAGATAGGATGCCATAGCAGACATTAGCTCCGTCAGGAGCGACCTGTCTACCAGTCAATCATAACAGGCCGCTTCTACGGAGCTGTTTACCCTATTGAATTTTATTGCGCTACAAACAGATCACCCCTAACGGGGCTATATTGTTTTTTATGTCCCCCTGGATTTTTCAAAAAACTAAAGTGTTACAAAAATTGTTTCATCTTTCGATATTCGAATTTCGAATTTGGTTACGGCCAGAGGCCGCGCCAGGGAAATCTGTGTCCTAATCAGAAGAAAAATATGCGGGTTAAGATTTGTGGAATTACCAATAGTGAAGATGCTCGGTCCGCCGTTGAGTTAGGCGCTGATGCACTGGGATTCGTCTTTGCAAAAAGCCCTCGTCAGGTAACCAAGGAGCAGGCCAGAGATATCATTAAAAACTTGCCGCCATTTGTAACGTCTGTAGGGGTGTTTGTTGACGAAAAGGCCGATGTGATTAAGGAGATATGTAATTTTTGCGGTATCCATACAGTTCAGCTTCACGGCAATGGACAACCTGCATATTTGAATGAATTGGAAGGATATAAAATTATTAAGGTATTCCGAATCAAGGAAGAAGATGACTTAAAACCTCTGGCAAATTACAAACCCCATGCCTTTTTGTTGGACAGCTATGTAAAAGGAGTCATGGGTGGTACAGGAATGACCTTCAATTGGGAAATTGCAAGACAAGCGCATAAATATGGAACTATTATTTTATCAGGGGGTTTGACGCCTGAAAATGTTCGGAAAGCCATTCGTGTTGTGACGCCTTATGCGGTTGATGTATCTTCAGGAGTAGAATCGTTACCAGGCAAGAAAGATAAGTTGTTAGTGAAACGGTTTATTGCAAACGCAAAAGAAAGATGATAAATTGAGAATTAGAAAATAATAAGGTCACGTTGTAATGTGTCCTAACAGTACTTTCAGAATCTATGCGCCAAAATATCCTCAGATCGATCCCATCTGTTAATGAACTACTTGAGTCACCCGAAATATCAAAATTAACTAGCATTTATCCGCGACAAGTTGTTGTCGATGCGATTAGGGAAGTTTTGGAAGACATTCGGCAGTCCATGACTAATAAAACAAACCTCTCTCCACAAAAACTTTATCCATTAATCCAGCAGGTTCTTCAGCAAAAATTGTGTGGTATCGAGCATGCGATTAATGCAACGGGCATTATCCTTCACACCGGACTCGGCAGGGCGCCGCTCGCAGAAGAGGCTGCAAAACAGTTACAGGATATTACAAAAAGCTTCTGTACCCTTGAAATCGAGAAGTATTCTGGCAAGAGAGGATTCCGATACCATAATATAGAGCAACTCATTTGTATGCTTACCGGGGCAGAGTCGGCATTGGTTGTCAACAACAATGCCGCAGCCGTCTTGCTGGCTTTAGACACGTTGGCCAGAGGTAAAGAGGTCATTATTTCCCGATCCCACCTTGTTGAAATTGGGGGGGAATTTCGCATGCCCGATGTCATGACTAAAAGCGGAGCTATATTGGTTGAGGTGGGGACAACCAACAAGACATATTTAAAGGATTACGAAAACGCTATTACTGAAAATACAGGACTTGTTCTGAAAGTGCATCAAAGCAACTTTAAGATTGTTGGTTTTACTGAAACAGTTGACCTAAAAGACCTCATGTCTCTGGGTCAGACCAGGAATATTCCTGTTATGTATGACCTGGGAAGCGGCGCATTGATTGAACTTCAGAAATATGGGCTGCCATATGAACCAACAGTGCAAGAAAGTATGAAGGCAGGTGTTGATGTCGTTACGTTCAGTACAGACAAATTATTAGGAGGCCCTCAGGGTGGCATCATTGCCGGCAAGAAGAAGTGGATTGAACCAATAAAGAAGAACCCGTTGACGCGTGCGCTCCGTGTGGGAAAATTGACCATTGCTGCGCTGGAAGCAACTTTAAGGCTCTATCTGGAAGAGGGACTTGCCCTAAAAAATATCCCTGTATTAAAAATGATTTTAACGCCTCTTGAGACAATTGAGGAAAGATGTAAAAAAGTAATAAATAAGGTGAGTTCAGAAACCAGGGTTTGCATGAACCTTTCTATGGTAGATGGTTTTTCAGAGATGGGCGGTGGGGCGCTGCCGGGTGAAAATATCCCAACAAAGCTTGTATGTATTCATTCAGAAAAGATAAATGCTATAGACCTGGCCAATAAACTCAGGAACTCTACCCCTCCCATCTTTGCAAGGATCGAACAAGACCGTGTTCGCCTGGATATGCGCACGGTGTATGATGAAGAAGTTGATATAATTTCTCGTGCGTTAGAAAATATATTCAGTTCTTAAGAAAAGAGTATTGCCCAAAAATTTCTTTTTAAAAATAATATAAACAATGTCTGTTCCACAGGAACTCCTCGAACTCGTTGAAAGATTTAATACAAACCGCGAGGCATATCGTTCCGGTCAATACAACGAAACCCAGCTTCGGCGCGAGTTCATTGACCCTTTATTTCAACTCCTGGGATGGGACGTAAACAACGAGAAGGGCTATGCCGAGGCGTATAAAGACGTTATCCACGAAGATTCCATAAAAATTGGCGGCCTCACAAAGGCCCCCGATTACTGTTTCCGTATTGGTGGCGTCCGCAAATTCTTCGTAGAAACAAAAAGGCCGTCAGTCAATATTAAAGAAGACATAGACCCCGCATTCCAACTGCGCCGTTACGCATGGTCAGCAAAACTCCTCCTTAGCATTCTCACTGACTTTGAAGAGTTTGCCGTTTACGATTGCAGGGTCAAACCAAGCAAGACAGATAAGGCATCCACCGCCCGTATTATGTATGTGGGTAATTGGGTAGAATTTACCCAACACTGGGACGGGATCGCCTCGATCTTCTCGCGTGAAGCCGTATTAAAAGGTTCATTCGATAGATATGCCGAATCAAGCAAGGCAAAGAAAGGCACCGCAGCGGTTGATACGGCATTCCTCAGGGAGATTGAATCCTGGCGTGATGCGCTTGCCCGCAGTCTTGCACTCAGAAACCCGGAACTCTCGCAGCGCGACCTGAACTTTGCCGTACAGCGCACCATAGACCGCATCATATTTCTCCGTATCTGCGAAGATCGAGGTATTGAACACTATGGAAAACTCATTGCATTACAGAATGGCGACCGCGTGTATGAGCGGCTCTGTGAGCTATTCTACCGCGCCGATGAACGCTATAATTCCGGTCTGTTTCACTTCCAGAAAGAAAAAGACCGTTCTGAATCACCCGATACGCTTACACCCAACCTGGGCTTTGATGACGGCGCGCTCAGGGACATTATCAAAAACCTGTATTACCCCGACAGTCCGTATGAGTTCTCTGTCCTTTCCGCCGATATCCTTGGACAGGTCTATGAACAGTTTCTAGGCAAGGTAATACGCCTCACGGCTGGTCACCGTGCTGTTGTTGAAGAAAAACCCGAGGTTAGAAAGGCAGGTGGTATTTACTATACGCCGACGTATATCGTTGATTACATCGTAAAAAACACCGTTGGGCAACTTGTTAAATCAGAAATCCAAAATTAAGGGCGTGACCCCAAAGGAGGTTTCCAAAATCCGCATCCTCGACCCCGCCTGTGGTTCTGGTTCATTCCTCCTGGGCGCATATCAATACCTGCTCGACTGGCATCGTGACTGGTATGTGGCAAACGACCCTGAAAAATGGGCAACCGGCCGCTCACCAACGCTGTATCAGGCACAAACAACCCTCCCCTCAGTGGGAGGACAGGGAGGGGCATGGAGGCTGACTACCGCTGAACGCAGACGCATCCTACTCAACAACATCTACGGTGTGGACATTGACCCACAGGCCGTGGAGGTAACGAAGCTTTCACTTCTCCTTAAGGTGCTTGAGGGAGAGTCAGAACAGACCATTGTAAAGCAGCTCAAAATGTTCCACGAGCGCGCCCTGCCCGACCTCGGCAACAACATCAAGTGCGGCAATTCGCTCATCGGCACGGATTTTTATAACACACCCCTAACCCCTCTTTTTAGAGGGGAAAAGATAGACTCTCCTTTAACAAGAGGGGTCGGGGATGTGTCAGACGAGGAACGCTACCGCATCAATGCTTTCGACTGGGAAAAGGAATTTCCGGAAATCATGAAAAATGGTGGGTTTGATGCGGTGATCGGGAATCCGCCGTATGGAGGGAAACTCTCTTCATCGGAATTCGATTATTTGCGTAAAAAATATGTTACTGCTGAATATCAGATTGATACGTATCCTTTATTCATCGAGAAGGCATACTTTTTAGGAAAACAAGATAGTTGTTTTGGTATGATTATTCCTTCATCATGGGTAGCATCTAAGTATAATGCGGCACTTCGTCAATTAATTGCTTCTAAAACGGCATTAAAAAATGTGGTTATTACACCCAAAAATACTTTCGTTAGTGCAACTGTTGAAACTCTGATTTTAATTTCCGTAAAGAAAGAGTCAAAAAGTGGAATTTTTCTAGTCGAAAGATGGGATAGCAATGAAGAAATCGTATACAAACTTAACCAATGTAGCATATTAAATCAAAAAGACTACATTTTCCCTGTATACTCAAACTCAGCAACGCTAAAATTAGTAGAGAAAGTAAGGCTTTGTAGTGAATGTTTATCAAAATATGCAACTGCTGTATGGGGTGTTAAGATATATCAAAAAGGTAAAGGCAAACCTGTGCAGAGTAGTATCGAGGCAGAAACTAAAATATTTCACAGTCAGAAAAAAACAAAAAACACTCATAAGCCATTATTAGGAGGTAAAGAAATTAGAAGATACGCAGTTGAGTGGAAAGGTACATATGTTGATTACGGAGAATGGCTAGCTGAACCTCGCACCCCTGAATGGTTTGTTGGACCAAGAATACTGATAAGAGAAGTTACAGCCAATGGGATTATTCAAGCAACAATAGTAAATAATGAATTTGTTTTCTCAAATTCCGTTGATGGTATCAAACTTAAAGATGCAAAATATACGTTAAATTTTATTCTAGGAATAGTTAATTCAAAATTAATTTCATTTTATCATGCAAACACATCTGCAAATGCTTTCAAGGGGACATTCCCGAAAGTATTAATAAAAGATTTGCTAAATATTCCCATCCGTATTATTAACTTTTCTGATTCATCCGACAAAGCAGGCTACGACAGAATGGTCTCTCTTGTTGATCAAATGCTTTCGCTTCGCAAGCAATCAGCATCGGCAAAGACAGATCACGACAAGACCGTCATCCAGCGCCAGATAGATGCAACCGATCAGCAGATTGACCAGTTGGTGTATGAATTGTACAGGTTGACGGAGGAGGAAATCAAAATCATTGAGGAAGTTCAATCCTAATTTTAAAATGAAATTATTATTTTGCAGTTTTCACATGGAAAAATAATGAACGAGTTTAAAGTCACAAAAATTCTTGAGAAGGTTATTGAAATTGCCATTTTAAATAATGACGAAGACCTTAAAAAATGGGCTTGTTTAGAAACAGAGGGATATTATGAATCAAATAAATACTTTACCGACAATGATACTGTACCTAAATATAGGGAAATCGTTGGAGAACATAGGGATATTTTTGGTAGAACATTTTTAATACCAGATTTAAAATTTAGCTTCATTAATACGTATAGGCTGAGGCATGCTACTATAGAACTTGAAAGCCTATCCAAAAGAACCGAAAATTTGTTATCTATCAAAGATGCTCATATATGCGAAATTATCAATAAACACTTTGGTGTAAAAATTGCTGATTTTGTTTTTAGTCCTGCATCTTTAGACAGAGTTTTGAATTCTATTAAACAAGAAGCTATTAGGCGTTTGAGAAAATATGTTACGAAGAATGAATTAATGTCAATTGAAAAGAATAAGAGAGTTAATGAAACCAATATTCCAAGAGATATTACTTGTTCATGGCTCTGGAGAAATATTCCAATACGCTGGTGGTTGACTTTTTTTAGTTTATTGTTTGGTGCTTTTTCACTCGGCATTTATGTATCGGGTATCCCTCAAGTAAAGAAAATACTTCATTATATACCAGGATATAAAGTTGATCTAGTCAGAGAGATGGAGTAAAGTTTCTTTAGGCTGGTTCAATCTTGCAGATTGAACCGAAGATTTTGACTGGGTGGGGAGGTGTTGAATTAGAGGCGGTCGTGGGCGCATTCAAAATGTTAAGGTCCAATCGTGGACGATTGACCAGCAGGAGAGTATTTCCATCTATTTTACTCTCATTTATCATTGTTAATTTCCTTATGAAAGGTGATGTTTATGACATTAACTAAGCAAAGACAAAAAGAAAAAAAAGCCAGAGACTTAATATATGAGGCTTTAAAAGAATTCCATAACTATGAGCCAAGCTTCCCTGTATTTACAAAAGAGCGAATTTCTCATGAAAAATACCATAAAGAGTTAACGAAACAAGGTCTCGATGAAGGTATTGTTGCTTTTGCTTTAATTAACAACATGTCTGGCGTCTCTGCTCCTGGTATTGATTTGTATAGATTGCTTCATGAGTATATTTTAAACATTGAAATCCGTGAAAAGATAAACAAATTACTCGAACAAGATATTAAAACCTAACAAATCACCAAGAAATGTTCTCTCATGTTGACCAGATGTTAGAATTGTACAAACAATTAGCATCAGCAAAGACGGATCATGACAAGACTATTATCCAACGTCAGATTGACGCCACCGACCGCCAGGTTGATCAGTTGGTGTATGAATTATATGGATTGACGGAGGAGGAAATAAAAATTGTAGCGGGAGAAAGGGCATGAGAGAAGAAGGTTGGCCAGGACGAGAAGGTTGGTATGATATAGCCCAAATTTGTTTAAATGGGCATATAATTAATGCTATGACAAACACTAATCCAGAACATAGCATGAATTTCTGCGACACATGTGGAGCATCCACAATCACTAATTGTCAGCATTGTAAACATGATATAAGGGGTAAATATCATGTCAGAGGTGTTTTAAATTCGAGATATATGACTCCTAAATTTTGTTTAAATTGTGGAACACCATATCCTTGGACTGATATAAAAATCAAGGCAGCTCAAGAGCTAGTTCTTGGGCTTGATAATCTTACGCAAGTAGAAAAAGAAAATCTCAACAAAAGCCTTAATGATATTATTCGAGACACTCCAGAGACTACCGTTGCTGCAACCAAGGCTAAAAAACTGTTTGCCAAAGCAGGAAGAGGAGTTGCAGAGAGCTTCAAAAATATACTGGTAGATATCATAAGTGAAGCAGCCAAGAAATTAATTTGGCCATAGATGTAAATAGTATAAGTGCAGTCCAAAAAGTAGAACTTGTGATACTCCCCTCTATCAAGAGGGGTAGGGGGTGTGTTTCCTATGAAGATAAATTACCATCCAAAACTCAAAGCACTTGCACGGAAATTAAGAAATAAGAGTACGAAATCAGAAATAAAAATCTGGCAATACTTGAAAAGTAAGAAAATGATGGGGTATGATTTTCATCGGCAAAAACCAATTGATAAATTTATATTAGATTTTTTCTGTAATAAATTAAAACTTGCTATTGAGTTGGATGGTTATACTCATACCTTTGAAGAAATTGCAGAGAAAGACGCCGTAAAACAAGAGAGATTAAAGGAATTTGGGATAACGGTATTGAGATTCTGCGATGAAGATGTAATGAAAAATACGGATGGGGTTTTACAAATGATTCGAAAGTTTATTGGAAATTATGAAAAACAGAATTACACACCCCCGACCCCTCTTTTTAGAGGGGAGTGTTAGGAATGCACCCCTTAGTCGCCGTTATTTGTAGGGGAAAGTAAGAATGCCTCAGTCTAAAGTAATCGCAATACATAACTACTTTTAGTGTTCAATAAAGAGGTGCATATTGATATATACCCATACAGGGTTTATAGATTTCTCCCTTCGTTCGAAATGACAAAAGTATGAGTTTTCGTTCAGTCACTACATAAACCATAATTTTAATACGATAAATACATGAAACAATCAGCGGCTTCACGAATTATGAATACCCATCACGTTGAGCACATCATTATCGGCACTGCTGGCCATATAGACCACGGGAAAACGGCACTGGTCAAGGCATTGACCGGAATCGATACCGATCGGCTGCCTGAAGAGAAACAGCGAGGGATGACCATAGATTTAGGCTATGCCTATCTCGACCTCGATTCAGGGCAAAGGGTCAGCATCGTAGATGTGCCTGGACACGAACGTTTTGTCAAAAACATGCTGGCAGGCGCAACGAGCATAAATCTTGTATTGTTCGTAATTGCGGCTGACGATGGCATAATGCCGCAGACTATTGAACATCTGGAAATTATTAATCTCCTGGGAATCCGGCACGGTCTTGTTGCCTTAACGAAAAAAGACCTTGTAACCGATGAATGGCTTGCCATAGTGCAGGAAGATATAAAAAATATTTTGAAAGGTACCTCACTGGAAGATGCACCCATTGTGCCTGTCTCTACGGTTACCGGTGAGGGGATTGAGACCTGCAAAATGCTCATAAAAAACCTCATCGCACAAATAAAAATCCGTGATGATGCTCGTGTATTTCGATTGCCCATCGACAGGTCATTTACCATATCAGGTTATGGGTGTGTTGTAACCGGGCCTATTCTGGGCGGCCAAATTTCAGTAGAGGATGAAATAGAAATATTTCCTGTCAAAAAAATTGTGCGTGTGAGGGGGATTGAAGTAACCGGAGAACGAGTAGCCGCGGCCTTTGCAGGACAGCGGGCAGCGATCAACCTGTCCGGAATCAAATCAGCCGAGATCAAACGCGGTTACGAACTTTCTATCCCAGGATATTTACAACCTACCAAAATTGTGGATGCGTCATTACGATTGATTAAGAATGCAAAAAACCCGTTAAAAAACAGGGCAAGGATACGGTTTCACATGAATACTTCAGAGGTGATGGGACGTGTTATCCTGTTGGATAGAGAGCAACTGAATCCCGGAGAAGAGGCATTGTGCCAATTTCTCCTGGAAAACTTCGTTACGATAGAAAGGGAAGATAGATTTATTATTCGGTCTTATTCACCGGCTTATACTATTGGCGGAGGCAAGGTTCTTGGGTACAACACAACACGATTGAAACGTTTTAAAGATGAGACACTGAAAACCCTGAAAATTCTTGCTAGCGGAAATCTTTCAGATATCGTAGAGCAGGTTTATTTGAATAATGCCGTCCGTAGGGGCGAACGGCCGTTCGCCCTTACAATTGATGATGTATCAAGGAGAGTTAATATTCATCCCTCAATTGCAAAGGGTGTTATTGAAGAATTGATAACTAAGGGCATACTTTTAAAATTTACTATAGACGGTAAAAACGTTATTGTTCATAGAGATGTTATTTCGTCTTTAAAGGAACGGATTTTGGATACACTCAAGGCATTTCACAAAGGGAATCCTTTAAAAATGGGGACTGATGAGACACATCTAAAAACACTTTTGGGTAAAAATTTAAACCCCTTATTAATTACCGCAGCGTTCTCTTCCTTAAGGAATGAAAAGGCCGTTAAAGTTACCGACAACAAATTATCTCTGGCGAATTTTAAAATTGAGGTATCAACACAAGATAAGGGTATTGCAGATAAGATTGAAGGGCTTTTTTTAAAGGCGGGGTTTACTCCCCCTTCAATGGAAGAAGTGTATACAAATTTTGGCGCTTCTAGTAAGGCAGTCATCCCATTGCTTATTGAACAGAAAAAGATCGTCGTGGTAGAAAAGGGTCTTTGTTTTCATACAATGGTACTCGACAAATTAAAGGAAAACATTAGGGAATATATCAAAAAACAAGGCCCCATCAGCGTGGCACAGTTCAGGGACTTGACCAAAACCTCCCGGAAGTACGCAGTCCCGCTGCTGGAATATTTTGATGCCGTCCATTTCACCAAACGGACGGGGGATGCGCGAATACTGCTGTAAAAATTCAACAGGAAAACCTGAAGCGCCTAATGTGCTATAAGGAATATTATTCCTATAGTGGATAGTATCCCACCGATGATTTCTCTTTCATAGTGTTCAATGCTGCAAAGATTTATTTTCCTTACACCGCTGTAAGCAAGTGTTGTAAGCACTAACATACTCGAAACAGTTGTAACTGTCAGGGTGACGGAGAGTAACAAAAGCATTTTCCATCTGAACATACTGGCAGCCAGGAATATGGGCAAGACGGCAATACAGGGTGAGCAGCTTAACATCATAAACAATGAGATGACAATAGTTTTGTCGGAAAATATTGAATGGTTATGGTTGTGCTTGCAGGGTTTTAATCTTCCGATGATAATAAATGCAATTCCCAAAATAATCAGGATGGAAGCTGCTAATGGTTCGGCAATGGTTTCCGTATATTTCGCTATGTGAAGTCCGAGAAGGGCAATAATTGTTCCCAAAATGCATGTTGCAATGGAATGACCTAATCCTGCGATAGCAGTAATGGTGATGGTTTTAGTCAAACTCCATCGTTGTCCCTTCCCTATCAGTGCAAATGGCATCCAGTGATTTGGCATTACGGCATGGGTCAGGGCAATAAAGAAGGTTGCTCCTATAAGGCTGATTATTGTTTGCTGCATGATGAGTT
>JANLHY010000327.1 GCA_024653795.1 Candidatus Brocadiaceae bacterium
CTTTGTAAATATTCCAATTATGACCATGCAGGCAAACCCCATAATCTGGATATGCCGAATGGGGTCCTTAAAGACTTCGGGGATGTATGTGTTTCCTACAACGGTAAAATGGAAGTATAAGGCAACAAACGCTATTGCCTGAAGGATAAACCAGAGATAACTGGACAAGAGAAACCCTTCGTAAACTTCATACTTCTCTTTTCCCGATGAGAAATACGTCCTGCCAATAACGTAGATAAAAATGGCTATTGAAGCGACCTGGAAAATACCGCCAATCAAGACGGGAATTTTCAAGAGAGAGATGCCGGAGTAATACGAAATTGTCTTAAAAACAAAAGAGAGGAAAATTCCCGCTACCATTAAAAAGAAGGATTTGTAAGCCAGAGGAGAGCTGTAGAGCATGGAATTCCAAAATTTGGGTAACGCAAAAAATGAAATTCCCATGATAAACAACCCAACCCATCCGTATACCTGCGTATCACCGTGTGTTTCTGTAAGTATCCAGGCTAATGACGAAAGGGAATTCCTAAACGCCGAGTAGGCCAGTAGAGATGCACCATAGAGGCATCCAGTTGAAAGCACTATGATAATGGATGTTTTAACAAAGATTTCATACACATGTTCGGTTTCCGGTTTGGTAATGGCAACTTCACTGGTTGAGTCAACTTCTCCATTAATGAGCTTCTGAAGGTCGTCAACCAGTTGGGAGGGATTGATATTGTGCATCCTGGCGAAGAAGGAAAGGGGTTTATCGGGGAGGACGTTACTGCCGCACATGATACCGTACGTCTCAAAAATGCGGCGGGTGACAGGGTGTTTTTCAACAACCTCTTTGACAGTATTTTCTAACCTTATCCTCTCCATAGACGAAGTTCCTTACGTTTTTCATGAGTTTTTAAAGGCATTTTATAAAATAACATGAGTGAAAACATCTTGTAATTTATTCAATACAAAGTAATAATATGAAATAATTCTGGTTTAATATATCAAATGTGCAAAATAGTGTCAATGACATTTTCTATGAAGAGTCCGTCTAAAAGGGGAATTACTATTTGAATTGTATAGGAATTTTCATTTTATTTATGCCTGCCTGTGCGTCCCCGCTTGCAGACAGGCGGGTTTCAGGTTGTGTCGTGGCTGGTTCAATCTTGCAGATTGAACCAAATATTTTGAACCGGGCTATGGGCTTTAAATGAATATCAGCC
>JANLHY010000355.1 GCA_024653795.1 Candidatus Brocadiaceae bacterium
ATTTGGTTTTAAAATGCCGGAATTTGCCCATATCCCTATGATTCTGGGAGAAGATGGATCACGACTAAGCAAACGTCATGGGGCAACCTCTGTTACTGAATATCGGGATAAGGGCTACTTACCTCATGCCCTGGTAAATTTCCTTGCCCTTCTGGGATGGTCGCCGGGAAATGACCAGGAAATCATATCGATCCAGGAAATGATTGAAAAGTTTACCTTAAAACGGGTAAACAAAACCAGCGCACAATTCAATAATACAAAACTGGACTGGATGAACGGCCAATATATTAAAAATACACCTATTGGGCATCTGACCCCGGAGGTTAAGGTGTTTTTTGAAAAAGCTGGTATTGATCTGACCAAGACTTCTCTGGAGTGGCTTTCCAACCTGGTAACATTATATCACGAACGATTCAAGACCTTCCAGGATTTGCTCAATCAGACAAGGTTCTTCTTTACCGATACCATTGAATACGATCAGGCATCCGTGGATAAATTCTTCAAAAAGGAAGGGATCCTCGATCTATTAAAAGAGGTGCATTCAGCTATTTCATTGATAGACAATTTTGACAAAACACATTTAGAAGACTCCCTGCGGGCGTTAACCGCAAGGGTTGGAGTAGGATTTTCTAAACTTGCACAGCCCATGAGGGTCGCCATTACGGGCAAAAGCGTCAGCGCCGGCATTTTTGAAACGATGGAGCTTTTGGGAAAGGAAAGGACACTCAATCGTCTCGACTACTCCACGAAACATCTGTGCGAAAGATCAGAAACTATTAAATCAACTGCCTTATGATGAATTTATCAGACAGTTTAGTTTTTTGAAAACATCAATAGTTGAAAATGTCTCTGTGACAATATGTAGCGGCAATTCATGAATTGCCGCTACATTGTATAATAACCACATTTCCCCATTTTTATGAGGACAAGATTACTGGAATTTTTCAAAAAACTAAACTCTTTGTGCTGGTTCAGGGCTTGTAGCCTGAACCGAAACATTTTGGTTCAATCGAGGACGATTGAACCAGCAAGAAATCCACACAAAACAGAATACGTAGCGCGGGTGGTTTATCGTTCGACAGAGCTCACGACGAAGTCCCCCGCACAAGCCGACCACACTTGTCCTCGACCTGGATCGGGGAAGGGATCGGCGCTACGTTTTTCAAAGAGCTAAATTGTTATAAATTCTTGAATTATGAACGTCAGACTCTTTGTCGCAGTCGAAATTACTGAGGAAACCCGAAAAAAATTAACTGCATTTCAAGAGAAGCTTAAAAAGACGGGTGCGGATGTAGGCTGGGTAGCCCCTGAAAATATTCATATAACGCTAAAATTTATTGGCTACATTGACGAACAAAATATTGAAGAGGTTCGCAATATAATAAAAGACTCTGTAACTCACATAAAACCGTTTAATCTTAGTTATGCAGGAGTGGGCGCCTTCCCAACACCTAAAAGTCCACGTGTTATTTTTGCACAAGCGATAGATACTGAAGGGGTTTTAGCAAAAATTCACGAAAGATTGGACAATCAATTCATGGCATTAGGTGTTGAACGCGAGGCTCGTAAGTTCGATGCGCATCTTACTGTGGGGCGTGTCAAGACACGCAGGAATGTGAGCAAACTTATGGAGTGCCTGAATTCGTACGATGGGTTTAATTTTGGCTTAGAACATATAACACAGGTGGTTTTGATGAAGAGTACCCTTTCACCGGAGGGACCCATATATACGAAGTTACATAGTGTTGATTTAGTTTTATAAACCTTTTAACTTTTTATATAGGTGAATTATGATATCCAAACCAGAAGATGCAGATAAGGAAAAACGGCAGCAAGCCCTCGAACGAGCAGTATCGCAGATCGAGAAGCAGTACGGCAAGGGAACGATAATGAAATTGGGGAGCGCAACAAAGCTGGACGTTCCCACAATTTCAACGGGTGCACTATCTCTGGACATTGCGCTCGGCGTGGGAGGCATCCCGCGGGGAAGGGTCATTGAAATATTCGGTCCTGAATCTTCGGGTAAAACCACCCTGACTCTTCATATCATTGCAAATGCACAGAAAGGGGGAGGTATGGCTGCTTTTATTGACGCCGAACATGCCTTAGACCCTGACTATGCAAAGAGATTAGGGGTCGACTTAAACAATCTCATGGTTAACCAACCCGATACAGGTGAACAGGCGCTTGAAATTGCGGAATTACTGGTAAGGAGCAATGCCGTTGCTGTAGTTGCAATCGATTCCGTTGCGGCGCTCGTCCCTCGCGCAGAAATTGAGGGAGAGATGGGCGATTCA
>JANLHY010000505.1 GCA_024653795.1 Candidatus Brocadiaceae bacterium
GGACTGCGGGATCAGATGGTAGGTCGTAGGGGCACGCTATTCAAGGTAATCGAGGGAGGAGAAATCAAGCTGGGAGACGAAGTGCGAATTGTCGCCTGAGGTACCTTTCTTTGACTGCGAGGCAGAAATTAATATTTAGTATATCAATTGCAGAATTATCTTGTATAATAAGTCTATTATCTAAGCGGTGCTGCGCGTAACAAAGGTCGAAACAAAATTAGTTACGGACAAAAAGTTAACATCTTATCCTCACACGCCTGACATTTTGCGGCGTATTAATTTTATGGTGTATGATGTATGCAGTGCTGCGTAAGAGTCTCTAACTGAGATTGTGAGTGGCTGTTTTACATGTGCATCAATACTATAAAACCAGACAGGCGTTATTTGCCAATTCTTCATGGTTTGTGCCACAATTCCGATCTATCCTTACAGACTTTTAAAACAATTCTTAATTAACCGTTACTATAAATTTTGATACTATTTATTAGAGAGTCCAAGGTTTACTTAAAACCTGACTTACATTTTAACATAAGGAGATTCAGTGAATTTCGAATCGTTTAATTTACATCCGAGCATCATGTCTGGTGTGAGGGAGCTCGGCTACGTTACACCCACACCTATCCAACTTCAGGCAATTCCGCCAATTCTTCAAGGACAGGACGTCGTTGGCCTTGCCCAGACAGGAACAGGCAAAACAGCCGCTTTTGTGCTTCCGATTTTACAGCGTCTGTTGCAAGGTCAGCGAGGCTGTGTCCGCGCCCTGATAATAGCGCCCACGCGTGAACTTGCTGAGCAAACACACGATACCACACAGAGACTGGGTAAACAAACCAGACTGCGCAGCGTTACCGTCTATGGCGGCGTGAACATGACGCCACAAATCCAGAAATTACGCGGTAAAGCCGAAATAGTCGTTGCGTGCCCGGGCCGTCTGCTGGATCATATACGTCAGGGAACTGTTAATTTGTCCCATATCGAAGTACTCGTACTTGATGAGGCGGACAGGATGTTCGATATGGGCTTTTTGCCAGATATTCGTAAGATTTTAAAACACTTACCGTCGCATCGGCAAACTTTGCTTTTTTCGGCTACCATGCCTGATGATATAAGGCGCCTTGCGCACGACGTCCTGCGCAACCCCGTCACAGTGCAAATAAACCATACCATGCCATTGACCACGGTATCGCATGCATTGTACCCAGTCGAGCATCATCATAAAAACACTCTTTTGATGAAGCTTCTGAAACACCCAGATACTGAGTCGGTACTCGTATTTACACGCACAAAACAACGAGCAATGAGTGTGGCGCAGCGGTTGAAAAAAGCAGGGTACATAGCAACGTCTCTGCAAGGCAATATGTCTCAGAATCAACGCCAGGCTGCACTCGATGGTTTTCGTAAAGGTTCATTCAAGATACTGGTAGCAACCGATATTGCCGCCAGAGGCATTGATGTTTCTCACATTTCACATGTCATTAACTTCGATATGCCTGACACTGTCGATGCGTACACGCACCGTATCGGACGCACAGGCCGTGCTGCCAAAACCGGCGACGCATTCACCCTCACCACACAAAATGACAACGCCATGGTGCGCGCTATCGAGAATACACTTGGCATGAAGCTTGAGCGCCGCAAGTTGGAAGACTTTGATTACACTTCATCTTCAGCGCATAACACACCTGCTGTTCCACTCCAGCAATCACAACGTCATCACAGACGAACTGGAGCAAAAAGGGCCGGATCACACACGTCATCAGATTCCAAACCACGATATCATAGAACCAGTGAGAAACCTTTTGGTAAGCGACGTTCTTCACACGCAGCGCATTCGTCTGGTTCGTCAGCTCGGAAACCGCACAGTTCTCATAATTAGTCACGTAGAGGCGCAAACGTAATGCGCCTCTACAAATAAACCACAATACCTGGTTATGTTTTTCCTTGCAAGGGTGTTTGAAAATATGGGAAAGTTTTGTAATGGTTTAAGGAAGTGGGCGTTATAAAAACGGTTTTCATTGGTTGTGGTTGATGATATAATACTTCATAATTTGAAAACGAGCCTGTCGATTAGTAATACTTTAGAGTTATATAACCGCGATAATTTTTAAATTAAGATAATGTATCACTTTGCTTTAAGATATGCACCAGCAGCTCATTCTAATAGCTTGGGAGAATAATCTTAAATTCTTCTTGACAATATTAATAATTCATATACTTTATGTAGGTTAATTACATAAGTTTTTCTTTGTAACCCATCGCAAAAATAAAAATAATTGGGGTATCTCCTTGACTCAGGTAACTACTATATATAGTATCCAACACAATGTTGCAAATACTACAGATTGTGGAAACATGAGTAAACGGGATACCTATTAAAAATATTTCATCAGTTAACATCCGTTAACTTAAATACTAATAAGGTCTTGACATCCAGAATAATATAGGATTTTTATATTTTGGAAAAATCAGAATCTCTTGCAAGGAGGGTATAAAAAGGGACCGTAGGAGAGACGTTAAAACTTTATTCAAGAATACAACGAGAGAAAACCTGGCAAAGAAAACTTAAAATACCTTGTGAGAATGCAAAAGTCAGCAAAACTATGTACATATCCACCCAAAATGGCATTTATGGACATAGTATCTCCATGCGATGGGAAAATTTAGTGAAATTGGTAAAGAGAAAAGAGATTCATATTAATAAAGTATCTTTAAAGTGATCGAAAATAACCGTAAGGTTGTGAGCTACAAAGGCAACGACAATATGGGTAAAAATTTAAACAGGACACATATCTTCACCACATTTTAAACCTAAATTCTGCAATTGGACACAGATTAATACAGATAAGTATAGATAAATAACAACTTAATTCTTTGTGTTAACTCACCCAATGTTTGAGCGACAGTATTATACATTCTGTTGAAAAACCAGTGTAAATCAGCGTTTATCTGCGTCCGACTGCAATTTTTAGGTTACATATTAAACAACTGTTTCTTCAAATTTATTACCTTATCACTCAGTTTTTTACTCCGCATCAACTCAACATTCATTTGGTTATATTCCGTTGAAATTGCTGCACCGAGTAGACCATCGAAATATTCCAGTTTACAAAGCCTATCCCTTCTGTTAATTTAAAGCGAAAAGATATGTTAAAAATCACTAAAATTCGGAAAGTCTGAATTTAGCATCAACAAGAAAGTTGTTTTTCTGATGTAATTACATTGTAATTACGCAAAATTGAGGAGGAAAATTATGAAGGCAAAACTTATATCAATAGGAAACTCAAAAGGCATAAGGATACCAATGGCAATACTTAAACAATGCAATATTGAGAACGAAGTTGATTTGGAAGTTGAAAAAGAAAAGATAGTCATAAAACCGGTAAAAACTAAACCCAGAGACGGATGGAATGATGCTTTCAGATTAATGCGTGAGAAAAAAGATGATGCTCTGCTCATAGACGAAACCTTGGACATTGCAATGGAAAATTGGGAATGGAAATAAAGCAGTACGATATCTACCTTGTTAATCTTGATCCTACAATCGGCTCTGAAATCCAGAAGACAAGACCCTGTATTGTAATTTCTCCCGATGAAATGAACAAAAACATCCAGACAATTATTGTCGCTCCAATGACTACCAAGTCCCACAATTATCCAACCAGGCCAAAAGTGACTTTTGAGAAGAAAACAGGCTGGATAGTTCTAGACCAGATAAGGACTGTTGACAGGAGAAGACTGGTTAAGAGACTGGGTTGTGTAAATGATGAGACCATCATAAATATCAAGGCAACAATTAAAGAAATGTTAGTGGATTGAATATCCAAGCTAACTTTCTGAAAAATCAGTGTAAATCAGCGTTTATCTGCGTCCGACTGCAATTTTTAGGTTAAATATTAAACAACCGTTTCTTCAAATTTATTATCGTATCACTCAGTTTTTTACTCCGCATCAACGCAACATTCATTTGTTTATATTTCGTTTAAATTGCTGCACAGGATATGCAATCGAAAAATTCCCGTTTACAAAGCCTATCGCTTCTGTTAATTTAAATTGAAAACACAAGTCTGTAGGTTGGGTTGAAATCCACCTTTATATCTTTATTATTACAGGATTTGTGCTGTTTTGTGCGGCGGGCTTTTAAACAGAAAGGAGAAAAGATGGGAATATTACAGGAAATTAAACAATTATCTCACATTGATAAGCTAAGAGTTATGGAAGCTCTTTGGAAAGATTTAAGTGGTGATGAAGAAAAGTATGATTCACCTGCATGGCACGAAGCTGCTCTTGAAGAAACCGAAAAGAGAATGAGTGATGGTATTGAAGAGGTCATGGACTGGGGTACTGCGAAAAAGAATCTCAGGAAGAAATTTGAATGAAGATTCAAATCCTGATTTCCGCAGTAAAAGATTTAGAAGAAGGTCGAATATTTTACGAGAAACAGGGCGTGGGTTTAGGAGATTATTTCTTTGATACACTATTTTCCGATATAGATTCCTTAGCGCTTTTCGGAGGAATTCATAGAAAGATTTACGGGTATCATAGATTACTTTCCAGCCGATTTCCTTATGCCATATATTATAAAATTGAGAACGAAAAGATTGTGACAGTATGGAGGGTTTTGGATTGCCGTAAGGATCCAAAAAAAATCGAAAAGGCTTTATGGAAGAAGAAATCTTGAAATATAAAGATTTGTTGGGTGCGCTTCGCTTCACCTCAACATTTATCTGTTTATATTTCGTTGAAATTGCTGCACAGGATATACCATCGAAAAATTCCAGTTTACAAAGCCTAACCCTTCTGTTAATTTAAAGCGAAAAGAAAAATTAAAAATCACTATAATTATGGACAACACAAAATATAAATATTTATTTAAGATGTGACCCTTTAACCTCGCTCTATTGGCGACAGTGTTTCAATCGAACTGACTGCAAAAGTTCAAACAGTTGTGTACAAAATCTCACTGACTTTTCGACTCGACAAACACGAACTCATACTTTTAATCGCTACCTTACCGACATATTTTTTAGATAAACAATGAAGCAAAAATTAACCATAGCGAAACTGATTAAAGAAGCTCAATATTTTTGTGTTGCTCAATCTAAATTTCAACATAAAGAACTTTTCGGAGTTACTGACGGTAAAGCCGTTGGAACACTCATTGAACAAAAATTTCAAAAGCACTTAAATGATAAATATGAAGTTACAATTGGCTCTTCCGCAAGCGGTGTTGACTTACCCTCCGCAGACATTTTAACAGACATCAAAGTAACATCAATAAAACAACCTCAATCTTCTTGTCCTTTTAAAGATGCAAAGCAGAAAATCTTTGGACTTGGCTACAACCTTCTTGTATTTGTTTATGACAAATCAGATAACCCCAAAACCAAAACTGCAACTTTGAATTTTGTTAGTTGTTCATTCGTTTCAAAAGAACGAACTGCTGACTACACAACAACTTTCCGTTTGAGAGAAATGGTTAAAGACAAAGCCAATGAAGCTGACATCATAGCTTATCTCAATGACAAGAATATACCTGCGGACGAAATAACTTTAGCAAAATTAGCTGAACAAATTATACAGACACCACCAGAACAAGGGTATTTAACTATTTCCAATGCTTTGCAATGGAGATTACAATATCAAAGAATGGTAACATTGTCTGAAGATATTCCAGGAATTTCCAAAATAGTTAGTTATAATAAACCTAAATGATGAAAGTATTTGAAGCAAATATTACTCATCAGGTTTCAGATTTCTTACGCAAGAAACTGAACAGAACAACAACAGTTGAAACTGCTAATCAAAAAATGTTTGATGCCTGCGGCATCAAACATTTTTTTGATAGTGAGGTGGAGTTTGAGGCACTTAAAGAAATTATCTGTTCGACAGAAAATTTAGTTGAAGAACCTGATAGAGATGAATACGGTGACTTTCAAACCAATTCTGATTTAGCAACTAAAGTTGCTAAATTTTTGAAGCAAGGTTCATCCGATCCTAAAATCATAATTGAGCCCACTTGCGGAAAAGGAAATTTTGTTATTGCTTCTCTAAGCACATTCAAACGAATTGAAAAAATATTTGCAGTAGAGATTTACAAACCTTATGTGTGGGAAACCAAGTTCAATATTCTTCAATTCTTTATTGACAATCCTGATGCAAGAAAACCCGAAATTGAAATTAGCCACTTTAATGTTTTCGATTTTGACTTCAAACAAATTTCAAAAGAACATTCAAAAGAAGAAATTTTAGTAATCGGAAATCCACCTTGGGTTACCAACTCAAAGCTAAGTAGTTTAGAATCGGGCAACCTTCC
The DNA here is from genome assembly GCA_024653795.1 of Candidatus Brocadiaceae bacterium. Classification (GTDB taxonomy): domain Bacteria; phylum Planctomycetota; class Brocadiia; order Brocadiales; family Brocadiaceae; genus Wunengus. Next base: position 6,314 of record JANLHY010000505.1, read on the forward strand.
AACAAAATCAAACTTTAAAAACCATAGCGGTTTAGATGCAATGACGGGCAAAGGAAATTTTGACATTGGCGAATACATTACTTTAATGATGTTTGATGCTTTCCAAAATTCAAATGGATACTTTGCTTTCCTTGTAAAAAATTCGGTTATCAAAAATGTTGTGTTCGACCAAAAGCAACGGAGCTACAAAATTTCTGACTTACAAAAACTAACTATTGACAGTAAGAAAGAGTTTAATGTTTCAGTTGAAGCATCATTGCTTTATTGCAAACTCAATGAAACTCCCGAATTCGTTTGCAACGAATTCAATTTTTACAATCACTCTAAACTGATAAACAAATTTGGTTGGGTGCAGGACAAATTTGTTTCAGATATTGAACGCTATAAACACAGCAACGACATTGACGGAGTTTCTCCTTTCGAGTGGCGACAAGGTATAAAACACGATTGTTCTTCAATTATGGAGTTAGACAGAGTGAACGGACATTTTGTAAACGGACTTCAACAGGAAATTAATCTTGAAGAAGATTTGGTTTACGGAGTGCTGAAAAGTTCAGACCTCAAACAAACTGTTATTGACAAGACAAGAAAATTTACAATCATCACACAGAAAAAAGTTGGGCAAGACACTTCGTTTATCAAAAAAGAATTTCCGAAAACATTCAACTATTTACACAAGAACAAATCACAATTTGATTTACGCAAATCAAGTATCTACAACAACAAGCCTGACTTTTCCATTTTCGGAATTGGCGATTACTCATTTGCACCTTATAAAATATCCATTTCAGGTTTATACAAAAATTATTTTTTCAATTTAGTATTACCACAAAACAGAAAGCCGATTATGCTTGACGACACTTGTTATTTGCTTGGCTTCGACAAATTAGAATTTGCTGCTTACACTCATATACTTTTGAATTGTGACATGACAAAAGAGTTTCTTCAAGCTATTACTTTTTCAGATGCAAAGCGGACTTTTACAAAAGACATCTTAATGCGAATTGACTTGCTAAAACTTTCAATGCAATTTTCAGGACTGAAAATTAAAGATGAACTTGACGAAATAAATGAGAGATACAACTTGAACATAAAACTTGACAAGTGGGACGAATTTATTAAAGCGATGAAGCCAGTTCATTCACAACAACTGACATTATTAGAACCTGTGGTGAAATACAAAAAGAGAAGAACATAAAATGGGGATATCCAGGGTCGCATCTTAATTATTATAATGGTGGATATAAAATTAAGACAGATAATAACCTAACCCGAACAAGTCGGAAGGAAGGACTGATTAAGTGGATTAACGGTTTGTATCAATTTATTTTGCGCAACACTAATCAACCATGTCATCACCCACAGCATGTGGCAGGTCAACGGGCCGAAATAGTTTTATAATATAAGGTATAAGAAAGGAGAAAGACTATGGCAACGATTAACAAAGAGCTTAAAGCGAAAATACGGTCTTTGTCGGATACCGAGAAGCTTAAACTTGTCGATTCAATCCTAACGCAGCTCGACAGGCCAGACCCGGAAATCGACCGTATCTGGGCTGAAGAAGCAAGGAATCGCTGGCAGGCGTACAAGGCAGGCAAATTAGAGACAGTTTCTTATGAAAAGGTGATAAGCAAGCGTCGTGCCAGATGAGAAGAGAGGGTCGCCCATCTTAAATATTAAATAATTGTTTCTTCAAATTTATTATCGTATCATTCAGTTTTTTATTCCGCATCAACTCAACATTCATCTGTTTATATTTCGTTGAAATTGCTGCACCGAGTATACCATCGAAATATTCCAGTTTACAAAGCCTATCCCTTCTGTTACTTTAAAGTGAAAAGAAAAATTAAAAATCACCATAATAATGCAATAGAAAATATCAATATTTATTATTTAAGATGGGTGACCCTTTGACCTCCTGTTAACCTTCCTTTTTAGTCGGGCATGAATCCGTCCAATTACTAGACGGTTTTTAAAAAGTCAATTTATGACAGATATAAAAAAACAATTGGAAATCGCTCGACAAAGCCTGCTCGATTTGACAATGCGTAATCGTCTCATAAATTTCCGCCCTTCAAAATCCAGCACGATAAAAATTACCGACGAAATAGCCCGAGAAGTATATGACACTCTAGTTTTGCAAGAAAAGGCGATGTCCTTTCTCCCTAAAAAGGATAAAGTCGGCGAGATAAATAACGCCAACCAAAATACTATTGAGCTTCAAACGCAAAATGATTTAAGCAAAGAAGAGAAAGCAATTTTGTGGGATTTTCCTGCCGAGGAACAGCTAGGCTCTCACCATACGGATAATTATCTCCAAACGAATTTAGATCGAGAGACGCTACAGAGGAGGCTTTTTAGAATTAATCAACAAGCTAAATCTGCATTGGAGGAACAGGGATATACGATTCTCTATTTAGCATTAGGCTTTATCGAGTGGTTTGAAAGCGCGGATGCGTTAGAGAGTAGAAAAGCCCCGTTAATTCTTATTCCCATAGAGTTGCAACGCATGAGTGTCAAATCAGCGTTCAAATTGGTTTGGACAGGTGAGGACATAACGACCAATATTTCGCTTAAAGCAATATTGGCGAATCAAGGTATTAATTTCCCTGAATTTGAAATGCCGGAAGATAAAACAGGAATCGACATATACATAAAAAATGTTATTACCTCGATTAGCAACTTTCCTAAATGGAAAGTTTTGAATGATATACATCTCGGTTTTTTTAGTTTTACCAAATTTGTGATGTATAAAGATTTAGACTCGAATGTTTGGCCTGACGATAGCAAACCATGCGACCACGCATTATTAAAAACACTTTTTGGTTTTGATTCGGAAAATAATTCTGATAATTCCAAAGATCCTGAGATTTCTGAAGAAGATCTCGATTCTAAAATCGCTCCTCAAGACGTGTTTCATGTAATGGATGCAGACTCCTCCCAGATTCTTGTCATTGAAGATGCAAAGAAGGGCTCAAATTTAGTCGTAGAAGGCCCGCCCGGAACTGGAAAATCTCAAACCATTACAAATATGATCGCGGAACTTTTAGCAAAAGGTAAAAACGTACTTTTTGTGAGTGAAAAAATGGCAGCTCTTGAGGTCGTCAAAAGTCGCCTAGACCGAGTCGGATTAGGAGCATTTTGTTTGGAGCTTCATAGTCGTAAATCAAATAAAAAAGATGTTCTTGATGAGCTTGAGAAAGCTATTTTTAATACTCACGCTAAATTCCCCTCAGCTTCTGATGAATACCATCAACTTCATGAATTAAGAAATGAATTAAACGAGTATGCGAAGGCATTGCGTGAGCCTTTTCACAAGACAGGCTTTTCACCTTTTGATTTTTACTCTCTCAGAGAAAAAGCAATAAACTACTTTGATCGGATGGGCCGTAGCGCGCCTCGAATTTCAGGTATGAACGAGTGCACAAAGGAAGAGTATCTTAAAGCTAGAAGAAAATTGCAAGAATTAGGAGAGATACTACCTTTTGTTGGGCTTCCAAAAGCAAGCCCATGGCGAGGATGTAAAATCGATACCGTGTTGCCTTCGGATCAGGAAGAAATCATTGAAACTTTAAACTGTCTTGAAAAGGCACTCTTGGAATTAATACAGATTACGGAAAAACTTTCCGACCTTTTTCAATTGAAGCCTCCTGCTAATCAAACAGAACTTGTAAAAGCATCTGCGGCTGTCAAAATTATTCTCGAATCAAACCCAACAGATAAGAATGTTTTATTAAATCCAGAATGGAATCAACCTAATGATCAGGCGCAAAGATTGATAAATAAGTTAGAAGAATTTGCTGAAGTTTCAAGTCGGATAATTTCTAAAGTTAAAGAGAATGTTTTAGAGGAACCTGTTCAGGAAATTTTCGAAGAGTTTAAAAAATATTCTCAAAGTGGTTGGAGATTCTTTAATTTAAAATATCGCCGTCTTGGTAAAAAAATAAGAAGCTTTTATCAAAATAAATCACCTAAGAAATTACTAGAAATCATCAAGGACATAGAACAGCTTTCCATATATTGCCGCTTGAAGAAGGAATTAGCAGAAGAAGAAAATGTGGGGAAAGCACTTTTTGGTTCATTCTGGAATGGTGAAAAAAGCGATCCAGAGAAATTAAAATTATTTTCAGATTGGATTGTGGCGTTTCGCCGAGAGCTTTTGCATGGGTTATTGACCGAAAATTCTGTGCAGATTATTAATCAAAAAGATACTAACCAACTGCGCAAAGAAGTTGTTCGCACATTTGAGATTGCTGTTAAGAATTTTGAGACTACTTATTTTGATTTAACCCAAAAACTTGCTTTAGATTCAGCAATTGCTTTTTCTGGAAAAGAATCTGCCGAAGTTAAGTTCTCAGAATTGTTAGAGCGGTGTAAATCCTGGCGTTCAGAGATTCACAAGCTGTCCAAATGGGCTCAATACAATCAGCGAAGAAATGAGTGCTTAAAAACGATCGCAAATCCAGTTTGCGCTTTTTTGGAAACAAACGAGGTTATCCCTAAAGATATTTTGCCTGCTTTGGAAGTGAACTTTTCAGAGAGTTTGCTAAAAATCGCGTTCTTGGAAAGGAAGTTCTTGTCGAAATTTGATGGAGACTTGCATCTTCATAAGGTTCAAAGATTTGCAGAGTTAGATAAACAGCTTGTCGTCAAAAATCGACACAGATTAATAAATAAACTTTATGAAGAACGCCCTAAAATATCGAAGCATTCTTCAGCAGGCTCTGAGGCGGGAATACTAATAGGAGAGTTTAGCAAAAAGCGTCGACACATGCCTATTCGCAAACTTTTGTTTGCGGCCGGCCAACTGATTCAAAAGATAAAACCCTGTTTTATGATGAGTCCTCTCTCCGTCGCCCAATTTTTAGACCCAAAATCCATACAATTTGACGTAATCATTTTTGATGAGGCCAGCCAAGTTAAACCTCAGGATGCTTTGGGAGCATTTTTGCGAGGCAAGCAGTTAGTTGTAATGGGAGACACCAAACAGCTACCGCCAACTTCTTTTTTTGACCACATGGTTGAATCAGATGAAGATGAGACTGAATTGTCGGCCGTTGTGTCTGATGTCGAAAGTATACTTCATCTTTGCAAAGGAAGATTCCCTTCTAAAATGCTTCGTTGGCATTATCGAAGCAAACACGAGTCATTAATAGCTGTATCAAATCAGGAGTTTTACGAAAATCGTTTATTAATTTATCCGTCAGCAATAGATAAAGCTGACCATAGCGGGCTATCTTTTGTTCATCTACCAGAAGCTATTTATGATCGAGGAAAAAGTTCGGTAAATCGTAAAGAGGCTAAGATTGTTGCGGAGGCAGCCTTAAAACATTATCGAGAATTTCCGAATCGAAGTCTTGGGATTGGAACTTTTAACATAAAACAGCAAGAGGCGATTTTGGAAGAGATCGAGTTACAGCTACGCCTTAACCCGGAAATGGAAAATCATTTTTCTAGCGATAAAGCGGAACATTTTTTCGTTAAGAATCTGGAGACCATACAAGGTGACGAACGTGACGTTATTTTTTTAAGCATTGGTTATGGATTTGACGAAGGGAAAAAGCTGTCGCGTAATTTTGGACCACTAAATCAAGAAGGGGGGCATCGAAGATTAAACGTCCTTATTACTCGCGCTCGTGAAAAATGCGTCGTTTTTTCTAATTTTCGAGCGATAGATTTATCGTTGGATGAAAATGCCCCTTTTGGTTTGAGAGCTTTAAAGGTTTTTATTGATTATGCTGAAACTAGAAATCTTCGATCCGCTACCACAAGTCGTGAAGATACGGATTCTCCTTTTGAGGATGCTGTTTATGAGTTCTTAACTGATAAAGGTCATGAGGTTAGAAAGCAAGTTGGTTGCGCTTCATTTCGAGTAGATTTGGCTGTGGTCGATGAAAAATATCCTGGACGATACTTAGTTGGAGTTGAGTGCGACGGAGCTAAATATCATAACTCACCAGTCGCGAGAGATAGAGATCGACTGAGGCAACAGATTTTAGAAGGTTTAGGCTGGCAGATACACAGAATTTGGTCTACGGATTGGTATCGAAATAGAAAAGAAGTTGAAAAAAGACTTTTGGAAGCTATAGAGCAATTGAAGAAAACAGAGCGAGATTCCGGCTCTCGCTCTAAAAAAGAAACAGTTGATTCAAAGCCGGAAGAGACTGTTCCAGATTCACAATCGAGGAATCAAAAAGAAAGGGTTGAAGAGACTGAGAAAGCACCGCTTTACCAAGTCTGCCAAAGTCTAGGCATGACCTATCATGGAGACTTGCATGAACAAACGCCTGCTAAATTAGCCGAAGCTGTTACTAAAGTCGTTGAGGTAGAAGGCCCTGTCCATTTCGATGAAGTAGTGAGAAGAATTAGGACACTTTGGGGATTAAAAAGGTCTGGAGGCAGAATAGAAGAAGCTATCCGAAGAGGCGTTGAGTGTGCAGAGGAGAAAGGAAGCGTAAAAAATAAAAAAGATTTTCTTTGGCCTAGCATTGATCGACCATTAATTGTCCGCAGAAGAGAAGAAGACCCCCTTCCTAAAATCGAATTGATATGCGACGAAGAAATTGGAGAAGCCGCTAAGTGGGTATTGAAGCAACAATTTGCCACAACACTCGACGATCTTGTTATTGAAGCTTCGAGAGTGCTTGGGCTCCAAGCAACTCGATCCGAAACCTTTGAACGAATTAAAACGATTATCTTGAAACTTATCGAGGATAATTTACTAGTTCGAAAAGCAAATGGAATGATTGGTTTAGCAAGTAGAGAATGATCTATTATTTTTAAACTGGAACAATTGATGAGGTGTGCAATGCCAAAAAAGAAATTTTCATAAATGCCTCCAAAAGAAAGACGATCCGCTCTTGGGGGAAGCAAAAAGAATGGAAAGAATGTGGTCCAATCTTTAGGAGTATCTAGAGGAGTATCTAGGGTCACATCTTAACAGGTTGTCCGAGAATGCGGCGACAAGTTCTTTAATTTAGCCATAAAAAGAGGGTAATCCGGTTGCGATTGAGAAGTTCAATGATATAATAAAGCGAA
>JANLHY010000398.1 GCA_024653795.1 Candidatus Brocadiaceae bacterium
CTTTTCCATCACCAGCACTGCCCCTACCTGACGCCGTAGACAGGTTGAGCGCTGGGCTACTTCCCTGGTGATTCGCAAAAAATACTCATCCCATGATGGTCTCTGAGACATCTCATTTCCCAATGCAAAATTCTGAAAATATTTTAGATAAAATATCTTCTGTCGTAACCTCTCCAACAATCTCACCGAGGATATCTATTGCAGTACGCAGGTCTAATACAATGAATTCATAGCTTTCATTATTACTTACTGATTCCATAGTTTGTTGAATCGATTGAAGCGAACGCTGTAGTACCTCTTTTTGACGCACATTAAAAATCGGAGCGCCACCAGAGAGATTTACCTGACCTCCCAGGACACTTTCTATCAGTGTTTCTTTAAGTCTTTCCAAGCCTTCACCCGTCAATGCGGACGTATGCATTAAGGGATATTTTTTTAACTCCGCCGGTGATTCCGGGAAAAAACTGTTTTTTCGTAAATCACATTTATTGATAACAACAATCACGTTACCGGTCAAATCATCCGGTTTCATTTCTTTTAATTGTACATCTATATTGGCGCTTGCGTCAAAGACAAGTAATATTATTTGGGCCTTTTGTAAGGTGGATTGTGTCTTTTCCATTGCCCTGGATGTAACAATTTCTTTTGTATCATCCATTCCAGCAGTATCCATCAGTTTAAAACGAATGCCACCGATTTCAAGAATATCTGCAACAACATCGCGTGTTGTTCCTGGTATCTCGCTCACAAGAGTCCTCTTTTTCCCCAGTAAGGCATTGATCAGACTTGATTTTCCGACATTGGGCTTACCATACAAAACAGTGTCAATCCCCTCTGGAGAAAGTTTGCCAATTTCCGGTTGGATCAGAAGATGAGAAATGTTGTTTTTTATTACCTCCAGCCTGTGCATAATTTCTCCTGCAGATATGAGCTCGATGTCCTGATCTGAAAAATCAATCGCTGCCTCCATGTATGAGCAAAGGGAAACCGCATCGTCCTGGATGCGCTTGGTCTGTTGCGAAACGTCTCCCGTCAATTGTGCAACCGCCACCTTCAGTTCGCCATCTGTTTGTGCACGGATGATGCGCATAGTAGCTTCGGCCTGAGTAAGGTCTATCCGTCCATACAAGAATGCGCGTTTCGTAAATTCGCCAGGCTGTGAAAGCCGGATATTTCTCTTTGCCCGAATCCCTTTTGATAAAATAGAAGACAAGATCATCTCCAAGATCGTTGGAGAACCAAAAGTATGGATTTCCACAACATCCTCTTTTGTATAAGAATACGGTTGTTTCATAATATACAAAACTGCAGGGATATTAATTCCTTCTTCCTTGATATGAATACTTCCCGCTACGGATATATAAGTGGGAATTTCTCCTAAATCAATATGAGAG
>JANLHY010000404.1 GCA_024653795.1 Candidatus Brocadiaceae bacterium
CGGCCTCCGTTCCCAACTGTTCACGAAATCGCTTATCCTGCTCAGGCGCGTCATTGAGTTCTGAATAAGAATTGGCCACTTCCATAGACGCAATGTATAACTCAAACCGTTGGGCAAAACGGGGGTCGTATTCACATGTCTTTGTTAGCGGGCAGATCGAGGTAGGATAATCCATCACAAAAGTTGGGTTATTTAATGTCTGCTCTACCACCTGTTCGAAGATATTGTTAGCCAGATTGTCACGATCCACGCCCTTAGTCTCAAGCCCTAGCTCCTTTGATTTCCTCACCAACCCTGCCTCATCTTCGTAACTCACTCCGCTGTGTTCTTTCAACAATTCACAAAAGGTGGCACGACGCCAGGGTGGAGTCATATCAATCTTTCGTTCACCAAACGGAATTTCATATCCACCATACAGTTCTTTTACCAGTGATGTCACAAGGCTCTCCGTAAGTTCCATCATACCGTTATAATCACTGTAGGCATGATATAACTCCATCATGGTGAATTCGGGATTATGCCGCGTAGAAATACCCTCGTTCCTGAAATTGCGGTTGATCTCATAAATTCGCTCCATTCCACCCACGAGCAATCTTTTCAGATAAAGTTCAGGGGCAATTCTCAGGTAAAGATCGATATCGAGTGCATTGTGGTGTGTAATAAAGGGCCTGGCTACGGCGCCACCCGGAATGGATTGCATCATGGGCGTCTCCACCTCTACAAAACAACGGTCATCTAAGAATCTTCGGATGTGCTTTAAAATCTTGATGCGTTTCAGGAAGGTCTCCATCACCTCGGTGTTGCTAAATAAATCGACGTAGCGCTGTCTATGTCTCAGCTCCACGTCCTTGAGTCCATGCCATTTCTCTGGTGGCGTTAATAGGGATTTTGTCAGGATAGTAAACTCATCCGCGTAAATCGTGATTTCACCGGTCCGGGTTTTAAAGAGTACACCGTCTACACCCACGATATCGCCCAGATCAAGCAATTTAGATAACTCAAACTTTTCTGCGCCCACCTTATCGAGTTTTATGTAGACTTGTATCTTTCCCGTCCAATCTTTTATATCCAGAAAGGCAGTTTTCCCGTGCGGGCGTATGGTCGAAATGCGCCCGGCAGCCCTGACCTTTATATCGGTTCGTTCCGGTACAAAGCTATCTAAAATAGACTTTATCGATTGCGTATTGTCGTATCGTTTACCATAAGGTTCTATTCCCATTTCGCGTATTTTTTGGAGTTTATCAAGACGTTCCTGTTCGAGTTTATCCATATGTTTTATATCTCAAAAAGTATAAATATAATTTAATTGTATAGGAATTTTCATTTTATTTAAGCCTGCCTGTGCGTCCCCGCACGCAGACAGGCGGTTTTCGTGTCCATAACCAATATGGTATGGTAAATAGTCTATGGAAGACCTCCCCTTCATCGCTCGACTGAGCGCTCACGACGAAGTCCCCTCTTTGCGAAGGAGGGGAAAGAGGGGTGGTTGTAAGTTCAAATGAAAATACTCAAATTTTTACTCATTTTATCAGTAATAATAAGACAGTCAAGGAAAATGGAGTAATCAGGAAACAGAATTAAATTATGTGCTTGATTCAGTAATTTTTTGACAACATCATATTCAGAGAGTACGTTGCATTTTAAATTAAAACCGGTGTTTTTTATTTTTCACAAATTACATTTACCATACGATGTGCAATGCTGCACCTTTGCTGGCACATTTTTGTGTCATGACATACTGTTCTCATTTTACTTGAATAGTTTATTCCACATTTTCAATTAACCTAACATATAGATTTCTCAATTCTTACAGCCAAATAATACAGTAAATTGTTTTTCCCCCTTTGCGGCATATTATTTGTGCAGCTTTTGTATTTAAAGTTTTAGATTATTACCTTGAGCGATTTTGTATCTTCTGTTTGATCATCCAAAGGTTTATAATCTATTGTGCGACTTAAAATATTTATATGTTTTGCTTGACGTAAGCTAAAAAACTGTTATTTAAGCAATAAGTTAAAATACATTAATTTGTTGTAATTAAACGGTAATGTTTCCCGCTTTTATAACAGAGTAATGCTGTAATTTAGCAAACTGAAAACCCAACAATTTTCAAAGGATGGAAAATGTTTAGGGTTAAAGCTACAACCACGGCTACGTTTGCGTTCAATCGTTAGGCGACATTTTATTTGTCAGCCTGAAAGGAGGTGACAGCAAAAGGAAGATAGTACGATACTTGCCTCAAAACCTATGCGCCTGCTCTATAGACGAACCCGTTCGTCTGTGAAGAAGTTAGTTGACATTTTGCTTGGCAGTCCATGCTTAGCGTGGCAGGGGAAAAGGAGGTGATGGCGATATGAGAATTTAGGGTGTACGGAAACAAGCAAAGGCTTTTAGGGCTGGTGAAAGCCGTACTTTAATAAAAAGTCACCAGCTAAAACTTGAAAAATGGAGGAAAATACCATGAGTGAAACGATTGGAAAATTGGGAATGGGATGGTTGCCGGACTATCCAGATTTTCGAGACTACTCAGTAGAACAAGATTCCGTGAAGGCCATGCTTACAAAAGCAGGAGTGGCAAAGCCGGTAAAGGTAAGCCTGCCGGCTTCTGTAGATTTAAGGGCATGGTGCTCTCCGATAGAAAACCAGGGTTCGCTTGGTTCTTGCACGGCAAATGCCGGCGTTGGGATAGTAGAGTATTTTGAGAGGAGGGCGTTTGGAAAACATATTGATGCATCCAGACTCTTTCTTTATAAGTCCACGCGAAACATGCTGCACTGGACAGGAGACACCGGGGCATTTCTTCGCTCAACAATGGGCGCTTTGGCGCTATTTGGGGTGCCGCCGGAAGAGTATTGGCAATATGTAGTTGCTGATTTTGACAAAGAGCCGCCTGCCTTCTGCTATGCCTTTGCCCAGAATTACCAGGCGATTAGCTACTACCGTCTTGATCCACCTGTAACTGCCAAGAATGTGTTATTGAATCAAATCAAGACAAATCTTGCCGCTGGTCTTCCCTCGATGTTCGGGTTTACAGTCTATAGTTCCTACACGCAGGCTACAACGACTGGAAAGATACCATACCCAACACCTGGCGAAAAGATTGTTGGCGGCCATGCTATTGTTGCAGTTGGCTATGATGACAGCCTGAAGATTAAGAACACCAATCCAGGGGCTGCAGAAACCACAGGAGCATTACTTATCAGAAATTCCTGGGGTACAGGATGGGGAAGCAGCGGTTATGGCTGGCTGCCCTATGATTATGTACTGAAAGGACTGGCTGTTGATTGGTGGTCGCTGCTAAAGAATGAGTGGATTGATACAGGCAACTTCAAGCTTTAAATGAAAATGAAATCTCAGCAAGCAGAACAGTCGCCTAACAATGAATTGGCGTTGATACCCTTCGGGAAATCGGCAGGCTTTATATCTAAGGAAGGAGATTTATGATGTCTACTCGACAAGCAATAAAGTATATTGTACCTTTAGTACTGAGTGCTGGCTTTGCTTTTTCTGGATGTGCGCAGTGGACAATAACGGGGCAGAATTCTCTTTGGAAGCCGACAAAAACCGCATCTCAACAAAATCCTTTTGGGTGTGATTTAATAGGAATTTATACTCAGAAACCTGCAGAGAACAAAGAAGAGAATATTATAAAAACCCCCGACGCATTTAAGGTATCACTTAAGACTCTGTATCTGAAATATATTCAGGATGTTTGTAATTTTAACATAATCATGTACGCCGAGGTGTATGAAATTGACGAGACGTCTACGTTAAAGCGAGTTGCATTTCAAACGAGAAATCAGGCGCCTACATCTTATGTAAATATTTCTGATGTATTGTTGTACGGTCCTAATAGTTTTTCTGGTAAGCCTGTCTCTATTAAGCTTTATGTATTGGAGCTGGACAAAGAGGATAATGCGTTTTTTTCTGAAATCGTAAAGGTTTTATCGGGTATTGCGGGGAATGCACAACCGCAATATGGACCTGCTATTCAAGTTGTATCGTCTATTATGCAATATATTATAAACTCGAATCCAGATGACCTGGAATTCTTTCAGGAAATGACGTTTAATCCATCAAAGTATGTTGAAAAAGCCCATTATAATGGGGCGTCTTTGCTTGCGCCGCTTGAAGTAGGTGATTATATCATAGTGAAAAAAGAGGATGATTGCAGGATTGCAATTAACAGGTGGGGAATATTTGATTCGGTGGCAGATCAAAGTGCGAAAAAACACTTTGATACCAGTGAAGTTTATTACGACCCTAAGACTGGAAAGTTGAAGTATAGCAAAGATATGGGTGAAAAAATGAAGAAGGATATGGATTTTATGGATAAGACATATGCCGTTGTTACCGTATCGCGAGCAGAGGAGGCGGAACAAAAGGAGGTATTACAAAAGATAAGCGATAATACCATGAAAACTTTAGACCAGGTTGCAATTAACAAAGAGATGTCTGATCTGCAAAAGAAAGAGGCTTTGCAGAGTATCAGCGCTAATGCTCAAGCAGCATTTGAACTATTTAATATAAAAAATAGTATTTCCGGTACTAACACCGCGAGTAAAATAGAATATATTAATAAAGAACTCAGTAAAATAGGAACCGGCACAACAGATGCGGAAAAGATTGTGGTGGAGAGCTTGAATAAATTGCTAAAGCAGATTGAACGTGGTAAATAAAAAGAAAGAACAATAAATTAAAAGGAAAAACCATGTATAAGATTATATTATCAAAAATTGTATTCTTTTTTCTCTTTTTTTGCAGTAGTTGTTCCCTCAACCTGTACGAGCTTCCTCCCGATATTGGGGATGTTGGTATTAAAAAAGATAATTCTGAGGTCTTTGAAGGATTAAAGAAGATTCCCAAACTTAAGATTGAAAAAAGCAATCCTAATGACAAACGGCTTGTTCGTCGTGATTTACAGAATCATGTTGATGAAGACTGGGCGTCTGGACGGGAGTATATAGGGAAACTTGATATTAATACGTATGCTTCTGATGAGAAAAATAATGATGGGCTATTGGTGAGACCTGAAAAATTATCTCACTATCCTGGTGTTCCCGCTTTTTCTCCAAAAGCTTATTCTGATATGATACCGGGTACCAAGCTATCATTTATCCATCTTTCAGACGTTCAACTCCATGATGAACGGGTTTATATGTTTAGCAAAGAACTTACCTCATTTCTTGATAAGTTTGTGCAAAGCTTTACCCACAAACCCAATATGGTACTTTATGACCACTCCTATTATTTGACACTTATTGGTACTATAAATGTATTGTGTGATAAACTTGAAAAGGAGGAAAAGTTAAGGCCAGCCTTCATGATGCATACAGGAGACTCAATTGATGCAGGAGTAGTGAGTGAGTTGTATGAGTTTGTATATATCACAAACCGTCTGCGTATACCGTGGTACAATGTAATAGGAAATCATGATTACCCTGTGTACGGGAATGTTGACTCAAAGGAGATTGGAGTGATAAGACCGGATATGGGTTTTCAATCGGTTAATTCCAGATATAATTTTATAAATATGCATGGAAGGGGGTTTGACGTCGACCATCTTGTTTATTTTTCACCCGATAATGCTCCTCATGATAAAACGCGGCTGGAGAAAAGTCTTTTCAATGGTTTTGACTTTGTACATGGACTACCCGAAAAAGATATGAATGAAAGGGAAGACGAGCCTTGTAAAGATTGTCCCGGTTATTATTATTTTGAGGCATTACGACCACAAAATAATGAACCTGGTATTCTTTGTATAGTACTGGATACCACCACAAAAGATTTCAGGATGGCTAAGGGAACTGTTTATCGTCACAAGGAGACAGATGGGATTCCCGATGAAGGGAAAAAAACGAACAAATTGATTGGCTCAAAAATGTATTACAAACGTATCAGCAACATGGGAAATGGATGGTGTTTGTTTTTGGACATCATCCATTGGACGATTTCTACGATGACAGCAATAAGAAACTTTTTGATTTTTTTCACACCCCGGAATATAACGTAATAGCCTATTTTTGCGGGCATACTCACAAGCACAGTATAAGGTACCATGAAAACCAGAAAGCCCCCGGAACATTTGGGTTTTGGGAAATCACAGCAGATTCAATCTTTGAATATCCTAAAAGGGGCAGCCTTGTAAATATTTTTTATACGGGAAATGGGAAATGGGAAATAAGAAATCAGGGTTTCTGGCCATATTATTTGAACCAGGTAGACCGGGATGCGCCGGAACTCCTCGTGAAAGCAAAAAAATGTTTTGATGCCTCAATCGAAGATGAGGAAGGGAGAAAACTTGTTAAGAGATTCGAAAAACTCGATCAGATACACCATGATGTAGTATTAGATTTTGTCTATCCAAAAATAAAATAGGAGGGTTAATATATGAGCAATTCGAAAGAGGATTATAGGAAAGTAATTGAAGGGAGAATAGCAAATAATGGTTTCAATCCTGTTGTGACGTACGATGCTAAAGATAACGATGTGAATTATTATGTGGACATTACTGTGGAACAAAGGGATAGATATTTGAATGGTTATTATGATGCTGATAAGACATGGGTAAAGGACAACGATGCGGGATATGGTTTATGCGCATGGTTATATTGTAAATGGCAGACATAGAAAGTGTTTTCAAATAACCTTGTGTATTTCCGTTCTAAATACTACAATCCTTCTCGAAAAATTACTATTGAAAATGGTTTAATAAGTGTGCAAAATGTTAAAATAAATTAATTAGAAAAATAGGAGGGTATATTTATGGTTCAGGTTGATTTACCTGCTGCTTTTGTCATTGGACAAATTTATGCGATGCTTGCCAAAAGCTACTTAAAAAAGGAACCAAGAAAATTCACTAATAAATTATTAGGGCCGCTGAATTTCTTCATGTCATGCTGTTTCGCACCTGCTGGTATGTTTCTTTTGGTTGGATGGCCGGCCTGGGAAGTTATGTATAATACTGGCTGGGTAGAAAATCCGTATAACCGTCCATGGGTTGCCGGCTTTTATGTATTTTTCGGAATTGTGATGGTGGTACTTGGCAATGTGGGGTTTATTTTAGCTCACCACTGGTACAGAAAAGATTTAGATAAAAGGGTCACTATCGGTATCGCAGCGGGGAGCTTTTTAACTGTGCTGCCCTTTTTAATACGTTGGGGAATCTGGTGGAAAATAGGCACGTACAGTGACTTTATTGCGAAGAAGGGATATTCATTTTGGAATCCACCATTTTTCCA
>JANLHY010000514.1 GCA_024653795.1 Candidatus Brocadiaceae bacterium
CGGACGTAATTAGCACAGACTGCGTTCCGTCTTCAGTGTCTGCGGAGTCCATGACCTCAATTTCCGGTTCGATGATTTTGTAAATATTATTACTCAGCATATAGGTACTCTTGCCCCGCATGATTAATACCTCTTTTCCTTTTTCATCGTAATTGGGAACGGATAGATCCTGCACGGTTTGAGTTATTGAATCTTTATTGCTTATACCATGCGTCCCCTGTGGTATTTGAGGGCTTTCCTTTGAGGCGGGATTTTCCTTTTGACTCTTTGTGTACTTTCGCGGTTGGGATATTACAAGTGACACAATGATGGCGAGTACGCATGCTGCCGGAATACCTATGAGTATGTATCTTCGTTTGGTCATGTGAATATGATAATTAAAAATTGAAAGATATCCTTTTAATTTGCCTTTCTCTTTTCTTGTAAAATTTCGCGCAATTTTTCCTTATTTTCCCCAAAATGAATTTCCTTGTGGTGATTTGGGCAAAGACACGCAGTATTTTTTAAAGTATCTTCCCCACCATCTGCAAGCCTGCTAATATGATGGACTTCTACATAAGGAAGATCATAGAGACCAACAAATGGTTCATAATTACATCCCTGAATTTCACATTTAAAATCAGCTCTTAACTTGGTAATTGCTGATACAGTTGGTATTCTATCATGTCGTTTTGTTGTAAAATAATGTATAGATGGCGTCAAATTTCCGACTTTTTCTGCAATCAACCACCCTTCTTTTTTTAACCTTTCAATTTCTTTGGCTTCTTCTTCATTAAAACTTAAAATCGCATCTTCGTAATAAACAAAGTTCTCTAATAAATCTTCCTTTATTTTTGCAACAACAAAATTTAGCCTTTCTCTATCTTCATTGAATTCCTCATAAACCTCGCGATCAACTTTTGTTCCACCTGACCATTTACCATATCGACCTTGTGAATTCAAATAGAGAAGATGTTGAATTTTTTCATATACCACAGAGTGCGGCTTTTGAGTCAATTTGGCAAGCTCGCTTACTAAGGTAGGGTAAGTATTATTCTCTAAATGAAATTTTTCTGCGGGATTATTACATACCGCATGAAAAAGTAATATTATCTCTTGTCTTTTCCATTCCTGAATCATTTTTTAGAGACACCCTTCTTAAGATTGAAAGGTTATCTGAAATCCAAATTTTCTTTATCTCTCCAATTTCTCTGTTTGAGATTAATTCTTCACCAACTAACTTTTGTATATTTAAAAGACGGTTTAATATTTCTCTCCTTACTTCAAGTCTAAATGGACCTAAACCATCAGCGCCATTTCGCTTCTTTTTTTCTCTCATCTGTTCATTATCTCTTAATTCATGAAGCCAATTACGAAACTCTAATAGATATTCATAGTTTTCGTAACCAGCCTCAACAAAACCTTCCATCGAGCGATCTCTTTCAACCACGGTACACACCCAACATCCAAAACGGCTATTACCACACGGCGGAGTTGAATCATCCACAACAAGAGGACATTCACCACTATTGGCGTCTTTATACATTGCTACAAGTTCAGAATTATCACCACCCCAGGGACACGGTGCTTGTAATAGATATGTCCATACCTCATCTGTTTCCATATCTTTGATAGGTGAAAAAACATATGCGTTAGCAAGACTGGTATGAGGACTAAAATCTTCTGCATCATCTTTATAATGCTTTTTTATAGATTTTGCCCTCTCAGAGCTTTCAGCCTTTCTGCTACCAAGTAATAGTATTACACTGCCATGCAAAGAAATTTTACTTTTTATAAATCTATTTGCAGGTCGAATTTTAAGTCTATCTGTACACCATCTGAACCACTTGTTTGGAGCAGGATAACCATATCCAATAAGCCTTATAAAAAAGGCATCGTTAAGCGTGGGTTTTACCACTTCAGTTTGTATCGGTAAATTCAATGAGTGCGCCGATTTTTCTATTTGTGCAACAGTCTTATAAAGATATTTGGAAATATTTGGGGGTTCAAGTAAGGTATCAGAGCTTAATACGTAAACGAACCGCTTTCTTTTCCTGGGAGGTATATTTGCCAAAACCTGAAAAACCATCTGTAAAAGACAGGTACTATCCTTTCCTCCGCTAAAACCAATAACCCAAGGTCTTTCATCTGGAGATAGGTAATGCCTCTTTATATTGACTGCAATTTTTTTTAAATTATTTAGTCCCATAACAATTAACTTTCTACTCCTTACCCTCAATGAGTCTTTTACCTTCCACAGTCAACTCTCGACCAGTTTGGCTTTTTCTGATCAAATCAAGCCGTATCATATAAGGCTCAATATCGTTTTCTACCTCGGAAAGTTCAATGCCGAGCTGTTGTGCAATATTATCACCACCGATAGGGCCGTGAGCATTTCCTATAACAGTCAAATATCTTTTATCCCTATCCGTCATGCCCAGTCTATCTTGTCCCCATTCTTTTTCCATTATTTCTAGCACAATACTTTCGCTAGGTTTTTGGCCGGGGTAGTCTTGCTTTAAAACTCTGTCAAGGTCTTTCGCCTTTTCCTTAGCTATTCTTGGGGTCAATCTGCCAGCCATGGCAATAAGTTTTCTCACCTCAGGAGACCAACCTTTATAAATTCTGCCTATTATTTCCGCAATCTCTTCCTGCTCGTAAGGTCTTAAGTTTACCTCACGTGCTCTTGTCTTAAGTGGCTTAGCTATAAGGCCTATATCCGTTGTAGCCAAAAGAAAGGTCACGTTACTCATATCTACAGCAAAATCTTGAAGTACCGATGGATCACGCCTTGAAGGTTCTGTCATAGTCAATAACGAGTCCTGGACTGGACGTTTTAGTTGATGACACTCATCAATGAATATAACAAGGGGGGGATACTTACGTAATGGCAATCCACCATAATCTCCGTCTTCATCATAACGCAAACCGCTAGTTTCTAAAACGCGGTTAATTTGGTTAAATAACTGCTCTACAGTTCTAAGACTTGTTCCTGAAGTTTCCACATATGGTAGTCTTAATGATTCTGCTATAGTCTTAGCAAAAAGTGTTTTTCCCGTACTAGCAGGACCGGTGAATATTATAGTTTCAGAAAGACGAATAGGTGATAAACCTTTAGCCTCTTCAAGTAATCGCCTTATTTGTCGTTTTGCTTCCTCTTGACCAACTATTTGAGTATCAAGCAAGTCCCCCATCCCTACGTATCCATCTTCTATTTCTTCTTCATTGGTTAAACAACTTTGTGCTGCATATTTTATCAGCAAACCATCAATATCCCCGTCTTCTCGATCCAGGTCTTCTTGAAGAAGGAGTAAGCCCCTATCCCAATGCAGCCGTATTAGTTCCTTTATATCCTCTTGATTTTCCAAAGCTTTTCCATAATGCTGTACAACCATGGAAACTATTACAGAGGCTATCTCAGGGTTTAACAAGGTGGTTCCCTTTAACTCCTTACCATTACTATCCAACTCAGGGGTTAGCCGTGCATCTGTTTTCACATCTTGTTTCTCCATTAAAGACCTTCCAATTGCAAGCCTCGCAACAATATTTTCGCTTGGGAAGCCGGCCTTTTTAGCTATTTCCTTCAGTATTTCATAGCCCCGTTTTGAGCAATGATATGAACCTTGTGTTGCTTTTTGAATTAATACTGACATAAACTTTTATTTGTTAATCAAATTTAAAATAGCGATTTTCAGAAATAGTAGTGGTTTTAGTTCGTCCATCAAACTCTAACAAAAATGATTTAGCTATATGAGGTTCGATAGCTTTATACCATTTTTGGTTAATTTCCGTATCAGATGAAAAAATAATCACTTGATCGCTTATTACAGGAAAGTAACGCGTTGTAATATTGTCCCTGTGTGGACTGTCCAATCTGCCGAACGGTGTATCAATTATAAAGGGTAAATTTCTAAGAGAAATTTTTGCCAGGCCGTATATCATAGATAACGCAAATATTTCACTTTCACCTGCTGACCCATCAGGGAGTTCATTGTTATCTTTGCCTTTCATAACAACTTTGTATGAAGCAGGATTAATAGAGATAGAATTTACGATATCTTCTTTGTGAGCTAACGTCTTATACATCTCTGTCATTTTTTGTGATAAACCAGCGACGCGTCTGTTCCTAAGTTTCTCCATAAACTCCTCTATAGTTTCCCTCAATCTTTTGCAGGTTTCTATGTGTTTATGCCCATGCTCACTAATAACCAATTCCCTTTCAAGGTCAGTACATCTTTTTTTTAAAGAAGAAATTTCTCCCTCTAACGGTGGAATGCGTCTTTGCAAACCATCCATTTCTGTATTAAGTCTACCAATTTCTGTATTTATCCTGTCCCTGTTTTCACTCAATTCTTGAAACTCGGGACCTGTAGTCATACGCCGCCTTCTCTCTCTAAGTTCTTGAATTTTCCTTTCTATTTCATTTCTTTTTTGAATCCTTGAATGAAGGTGCTGTTGAGTTTGTTTTGATATATCATCAATTTTATTAAGGATATCTTGAGTATCATACTGAGTCAGGTAAATATGGATTATGGTATCTGCCATTCCTTCTGGGGGTGGATTAAACATATTGTTCCATTCTTCCTCTAATCGGCATACCAAAAAATCTTTTTGTTGTGGCAGTAAGGGGGGTTCCGTTTGTTGAGCTGTTTTACCAAACAATCCCTCAATAATCTTAACCTTTTGCGGGGAAAGAGAACTCTTCTTTCCCTCCCATTCTTTTCTTGTAAGCTCACCCAGTAATTGCTCTTTTAGCTTTCTTAATAGAGTTTTTGGCATGGATAAGCATAACAAATCTCCAACAAATTTACCCATCTCTGCTGCAATAGTTCTATCTTCTCTTTCAAGCTCCTCTATTTGTTCTTGGATTTGGTTTTGAGTCGTGGAAACATCTCCACCAAGCATGATTGATATCTTTGCTTTTACTAACTCTAACTCTTGTTTGCATTTTTCACGCTCCCTTGATTTATCTTCTAAATCCTCTAATATATTTGTCTCCTCTTCCTCTTTTTCACTCAGCGCTGCCTCTGCCTTGAGTAGATCGGATTTTGTTGGTGAACTCCCAGTTTGTGTCTTTATATCTTTCTTGGTTTTTTCTAGGTCATCTATAAGCCGTTCAAGCATAGCAAACCCTAAAAGGCTATTCAGCCCACTTACCACAGCACCAGATGGATCTTTCTCTGCAATCTTGCGAATTTCTTCACCATCAAAAAAGAAAAATTTTGCGATATGCGGGGGTATTTTTGTTTCTATAAACTCTTCCTTTAATTCTTGTTGATCCACACCCTTGGCTATTTCAAGAGGTGCTCCATTCTTGAAAATATTTAACTCCTCGTCCGACAACAGACCATGATCGTCAAACCACCACTTCCGCTCAATAACCAGTTCAATTCTTTGTTCCTCAAAAATCAACTTCACGGACATTTGCTGTTCACCATTTGCAAGTGCGGTTTTACTAAAATTTTTTTGCAGTAATTCTCTATGCAGATAGTCTATATTTGTTGATGTCTTATCAAATGCCAGAAGAGAGGCATTTTTTCCCAATAACCCCAGGGTAATTGCTTGAAGAAGTGAAGTTTTCCCGTATCCTGTTAATCCTCCAATTACATAAATATTTCTACCTTCTGCGGATAAATTTCTTCCGAAATCTAACGTGTTTTTACCGTAATACACTCTGAAGTTGGTGATTTCAATCTTTTTTAGAAACATTCCTTTTAATCTTTTCTTAACCTTTTTTCTGTTGCTTCCTCAACAATTCTTCTTATGGCAGGAAATAGTCCTTTCCTTCTGCCCATGCCATGGAAATCGGACTCTTCCTCAATAAGCTGCTCAATTGCAGAAAATGGGATATCCTTTTTTTTACAAATTTCTTCAAGAAGTTTTTCTTCTTCTTCCGTATAGTAAATAGAAAAGGCTAATGGCATAGACACCACTCTTATAATAAATTCCGAAGTTGTTTAATTTCTTGTATTAACGCTTTACATGCAAAATCAATTTCATCTTCCGTGTTAAAACGCCCTATACTAACTCTAATTGTTGATTTTGCCATAGAATCTGTTAAGCCAATTCCCTTTAAAACATGAGAGGGTTCGGTTTTCGATGAGGTACAAGCAGAGCCAGATGATAGAGCAATCCTATCAGATATTCGAGATAATAACAATTCGGCATTAGCACCGTCAATACTTAAATTAAAGGTGCCAGGCAGTCTCTCCCTTGGATGATTATTAAATGTTATGCCCCCTAACAAATTCAAATTTTTTACCAACTTTTCTGATAAAGTATGTATACGTTTAATATCTTCAAACATTAACTTCCCTGCTAATTCGCAAGCAGACCCTAAACCTACAACACATGGAGAGTTTAATGTTCCTGATCGTAAACCATCCTCCTGTTCTCCACCACGAATTAAAGGAAGTAACTTGACTTTGGGTAGTTTTTTTCTGATATAGAGGGCGCCGGCTCCTTTAGGACCATAAATTTTATGACCTGAAAAAGAAAGCATGTCTACTGGTATATTTTTAAGGTTAATTGGTATTTTTCCAACTGCTTGTGTAGCATCACAGTGAAAAACTACATTTTTCTTTTTACATACTTCTGATATTTTGTCAATCGGATTAATCGTTCCTAATTCATTATTAGCAAACATTATTGTAACAAGGATTGTATTTGCGGAAATTGCTTTTTCTACTTTTTCAACAGAAATTTTCCCGTAGTGATCTGGCTCAAGATACGTAACATTAAAACCGCTCATTTCCAATTCTTTTATGGGATCAAGTACGCTACGATGTTCGATTAACGAGGTAATGATATGTTTGCCTTTTGTTGAATTAGCTAAACAGTAACCCTTGATTGCAAGATTGTTTGACTCAGTTGCTCCGCTGGTAAAGATGATTTCCTGTTGTGCTGTACCAATTAAATTAGCACAGCGAAGTCGGCTTGATTCAACTGCCTTTTTAGCTATTTCAGCTTGTGGATAGTATTTACTGGACGGATTTCCATAATGCTGTTTAAAAAAGGGTAACATTTCAATAAACACCCTTTCATCTATTTGTGTAGTAGCGTTATTATCTAAATAAACAACATGATCAATCATTTGCTGTAAAAATAAGGTCTTAATTGTTCTTCTGGGATGTAACGGGATGCCTGTCTAATTATTACACGCAGGGTTCCTAAATCTAATTCGTCATGGATTGGTACAGTTAACGTTTGCTTCGCTCCTGCAGTGCTAATGCGCCTGAGTTTTACATGTGACCCTTTTTGTGAATGAAATGTAAATCCAAATTTGTTTAAAATCGAAACAACTTCCTTTCCCGATAGCCTTTTCAATTTAGGCGACATTCGCTGTAGGTTCCAATTCCATAGTTACTAGCAAAGTTGGATTCGGCGCCAAACCAAATTCAGATAAATCTTCGTTCTCTAAATGCAGTGCTACGGCTTCTTTGAGATTAGC
Organism: Candidatus Brocadiaceae bacterium; assembly: GCA_024653795.1. Taxonomy (GTDB): domain Bacteria; phylum Planctomycetota; class Brocadiia; order Brocadiales; family Brocadiaceae; genus Wunengus. The sequence continues at coordinate 7,430 of JANLHY010000514.1, forward strand.
AATTGTTTCATCGAGAGTTTTCCCCTGTGTAACAACGGCAATCTCCAGACACTCGGCAACGTAATAATCTTCCCCTTTTCTGACAAAAGCTTTGATGGTATGCTGAAAACTTTCTGGATTTCTACCACTCATAATTTTTAACTCCTTTCCTATTCAGGTTTCTGATACCGCTCCATAATGAGATGCCATTTGTCCTGGTATTTGAGTATTTTTTCTGCAACTTCTCTTACTGCCCCGCATCCCCCTCTTGCCTTTGTAACATAGGCTGAGTGCTGTTTTACAAGAGGAGTGGCGTTGGCAACTGCTACAGGAAACCCGACACGATACAGTATAGACAGATCTATAAGGTCATCACCGATATAACATATTTCTTCATCCCGGAGTGCGTACTTCTTTAGTATTTCTTTGTAGGCGTCTAATTTGTTTTTTGCTCCCTGGTATACGTCCGTGATACCCAGTTCACTTGCCCGGTGGATTACCGCCTTGCAGGTCCTGCCACTGATAATTGCGATCTTGATGCCGGCACGGTGGAGGTATGCTATGCCTGTGCCGTCCAATACATGAAATGCCTTCATTTCACGCCCCTCGGAATCAATATAAATGGCGCCATCCGTTAAAACACCATCAACATCTATAATAA
>JANLHY010000437.1 GCA_024653795.1 Candidatus Brocadiaceae bacterium
TGAGAGGGTGGTCGGCCACACTGGGACTGAGACACTGCCCAGACTCCTACGGGAGGCTGCAGTCGAGAATCTTTCGCAATGCCCGAAAGGGTGACGAAGCGACGCCGCGTGTGGGAAGAAGGCCTTCGGGTTGTAAACCACTGTCGGGAGTTAAGAAATGTAAGGGTGTTAATAGCATCCTTACTTGACTAAGGCTCCGGAGGAAGCCACGGCTAACTCTGTGCCAGCAGCCGCGGTAATACAGAGGCGGCAAGCGTTGTTCGGAATTATTGGGCGTAAAGAGCACGTAGGCGGCCTTGTAAGTCAGTTGTGAAAGCCTTCTGCTCAACGGAAGAACAGCATCTGATACTGCAAGGCTAGAGTGCGGAAGGGGAGAGTGGAACTTCTGGTGGAGCGGTGAAATGCGTAGATATCAGAAGGAACACCGGCGGCGAAGGCGACTCTCTGGTCCGTAACTGACGCTGAGTGTGCGAAAGCTAGGGGAGCAAACGGGATTAGATACCCCGGTAGTCCTAGCCGTAAACGATGGGCACTAAGTAGAGGGGTTTTGATTATCTCTCTGCCGGAGCTCACGCATTAAGTGCCCCGCCTGGGGAGTACGGCCGCAAGGCTAAAACTCAAAAGAATTGACGGGGGCTCGCACAAGCGGTGGAGCATGTGGCTTAATTCGATGCAACGCGAAGAACCTTACCGGGGTTTGACATGGTAGAAGTAGGAGCCTGAAAGGGTAACGAACGGTATCCAGTCCGTGACTATCACAGGTGTTGCATGGCTGTCGTCAGCTCGTGTCGTGAGACGTTGGGTTAAGTCCCCTAACGAGCGAAACCCTTGTCTTTAGTTGCCAACAGGTCATGCTGGGCACTTTAAAGAGACTGCCGTCGTCAAGACGGAGGAAGGTGGGGATGACGTCAAGTCATCATGGCCCTTATATCCCGGGCTGCACACGTGCTACAATGGTCGGTACAAAGGGATGCTAAGTCGCAAGATGGAGCGAAACCCAGAAAACCGATCCCAGTTCAGATTGGAGGCTGAAACCCGCCTCCATGAAGTAGGAATCGCTAGTAATCGCGGATCAGCTACGCCGCGGTGAATATGTTCCCGAGCCTTGTACACACCGCCCGTCAAGCCACCCAAGCAAGATGCACCCAAAATC
>JANLHY010000519.1 GCA_024653795.1 Candidatus Brocadiaceae bacterium
CGGTGGAAAGATGGTGAAATATCCCAAAAGACTGCTTATGAACTTTTAGAAATTGCATCGCTTCCATACGAGCGATGGCTTTTTGACATTATTGTTGATATGGCTAAAGAGACTAAACATCTTGAGTATATTGCCTATGATGACGAACATCAGAAGGTAAAGGCAATCGCATTTTTACAACACGGCAATGAAAGATCATATAATATCCAGTATAAATAAAAGCCTGCAATTTTCTTCATTTTTGTTTTACGGTCAGTCTTAAAGGGAAAAAAGCAAATCCTTATCGTCTTCTCTTTATTGCACGCGCAGAATTGAAATTCCGCACGTGCAATACCAAGCAGTTTTTCACGTGGAGGCGGTTATAAACTTATAATAATATAAATCACGAAGGCAGCGAGGACACAAAATCCTCCTGCTGCAAATAAAAATAGGGACCAAACGAGATGGTTCCGCAGGACCCTTACTGCGTTAGTAATCGCTGCAGTGGGAAGGTCGTCCCCTGCCTTCAGACGAAGCCCCACGAAGGGCTTGCCACCTACAATGCCGGCTATTAGCACTAACAAACCACCTATTGCACCGAGTATCAATATGACAAATAGCATTTCTTTTCTCCTTCAATAAAGATTGATGTCTCTTATGCAAAATGCACAAGGCATAGTTAAATTAAAATCTATAAATGCAACCTTACCAACTAAAGAGGCAATGTAATTTGAATCGTTGTTCCCGCGTTACGTTTACTTTTGACACCAATCCTTCCTGCATGTTCAGTAATAATATTATAGCATATCCATAAACCCAATCCTGAACCAGTTCCTTTTTTCGTACTAAAAAAAGGTTCAAAAATTTTTGGTAAATCTGTATCTGGTATTCCATTGCCGTTATCAGTAAAACTAATCAATAGGAGTTCGTTTTCCATCTGTGTAACGATATTGATAATCCCGCCATACGGCATCGCATCAATGGAATTAACTATAAGGTTAGTAAACACCTGTTCCAATTGATTAGGATGACATCTTATCTTAGGAAGGTTATTGTCCAAAAATTGATTTACCGTTATATTATTTTGAGCAAGCTTTCTTTTTAATAAACTTACAACATTTTGAATGTGATGGTTAATATCATGGTCTCCCTTTTCTTCCATGATATTCAGATTAGATTCTAATAAACGCCTTACAATTCCCGCTATTCTGTGAATGCCTTCCATCACAAGTTCCACGTACTTCCTTTTTTCATCATCTTCAGACATATTTTCCAGGAGTAACTGTAAGTAATTCGTGATGCCTTCCAGGGGGTTATTGATTTCGTGGGCAACACTTGCAACAACTCTTCCCGATGAGGCTAACTTTTCTGCTTCTACAAGTTGTGCCTCCAACCTTCTTTTGGCAGTTATATCTCTATAGACAGACCTGATGGCAATAATTCTACCGCTATTATCACAAATATGATTATCGTTCAAGCTTACATCTATAATACTCCCATCCTTTTTTACAAGCTGCAATTCTAACCCTTTTGCGAGCTGTCCACTGAAACGTTTTGGTAATAATTCTTCCATTATTCTTCGTGTTTTTTCTGTTTGAAACTCGAAGATATGCCTTCCAATGAGTTCTTCTTTTTTATATCCAAGAATCTCTGCGCCCGTTTTATTACAGTTAATGATACTGCCATTTTCGTCATTTGTTATATAAATGTCTGGGGCATTATCATAAAGGTCTCTGTATCTTTCCTCCGATTCTTTTGTTTTTGCAAATAATCGCGTGTTTTCAATTGCAATAGCTAGTTGCATGGCAATCTGTTCTAATATGGTGAAATGTTTCTCTGAAAAGTTATTTACCCTCTTGCTTCCAAAATTAATCGTTCCAATAATAGCGCCTTTATATTCAAGGGGGAAACCCAACCTGGATTTTATTCCTTCTTCGATCAACATCTGATCTGACCAAAAGGAACTTTTTGAAATATCTCTCACAATAAATGGCTTGCCGGTAAACGTCACCTGTTCTAATAAGCTGCCCTCTTTTGGGAACCAATCACCTTCGTTGATTGCTGTATAATCATATGGCTTATCTACTGCAAAAACCTCAAACCTTTGTGTTTTCTCATCAAGCAGGGCAATACTAATCCTATCAAAATCAATAATGCGCTTAATCTCGTTACTTATGACTTTAAACATTTCAGGCATAAGACCCGATGTGATAATTTTATTGATATTGTAGATAATCTCTTTCTGATGCTCCATTTGCCACATCTTGGTAATATCCTGTATCAATTCGAGTACCTGTATTATATTTCCTTGATTATCCTTTATCGGTGAACCGATAAAATGGTAGTATCTCTTCTCATTATCTTTGCCAATCACCAGCCTTTTTGTTTCTTGTATTTTACCGGTTTTGAATACACGGCTTGCCGTGCAGTCCTCAGGGGGCACTTCGCCACAACCGAAGATGCTATGACAATTAGGCACTATAAAACTGTTTATCTTACCAAACCGGTCTTCGAAGGGTTTATTAGCCCATGCTATCCTCATATTGTTATCTATGAGGCAGAGATAAGCGCCAATCTCAGTCACTATCAACTCCAGTTTCTTCTCTTCCCTCTCTAATTCAAAGCGCGTTTTTTCAAGATCGCTCAGCATATATAAAGTGGCCTCTCTGAAGTCAGATAATTCACCGATAAGTTTTTTTATCTGCCTCATATCCCTGGCAACACCGACAATTCCCAATACTTCTCCTTCGTTATTCCGCATGATACGTCCGCAAAAATGCATAGGTATGTCTTCATTGTTACAATTACGATAGGTAATGTCGTAATCTTTCAACACATCATCGTTTGAAATTGCGCTCCATCTCCTGCTTGCAACAGGATTGCCTTTATCATGCAAAATGATGCTTACATCCTTGCCGATCAAATCTTTTTCCCCGTAACCCAAGAGCTTCAACGTTGATTTATTAACGGTTTTTATCTTAGTATTTTTATCTATCACAATTAATGTATCGATCATGCTTTCGATTATATTATCTACGTAGGCTTTCGATACGGTCGTCTTCTGTAGGTCTTCGGTCATTTTATTTATGGAGGTAACAAGCATTCCAATCTCGTCCCTTGAATTCATATGTATCCTTTTATCGAGATCGCCGCTGGCAATGGCGCTCATTGTATGGGATATTTTTGATATTGGATTTGTGATTAATCCTCTGATCAGTACGTAGGTAATAAAAATAATGATTCCAGTAGAACACGATGCAATACTGATAAGTATCATGATATTGGTCCTTAAGCTAGCATAAATAGGTTCCAAAGGGGCAATAACACTTATAGCGCCCCTCAAATCTCCTATTTTGTATCCCTCCTTCTTATATCCTGAAACATCCAATTCTCCTGCGGGTTCGCCGTGGCACTGGAGACATTCTTCTTCGATATAAAGGGGGTCGATATAACGGAATATCTTCTTATTATCCGCATCTAATGATTCGCCGGAAAATGCATCCTGTGGCTTTTGTTTTTCCATATTTTCCAGAACTGCCGCTTCAAAATCGTCCGGTGCATTATTAGGGTTTCTGTATTTCAGGCTTATTTGCCGAATGATATAAGGTGTGCTCTTGCTGATACGATGGGAAATCTCACTGCCAACTTTTGCTGGGTTCAGACCTTTAAAAACCTTATTGCCACTTACAGGGTCGGTGTTGATAATATCCTGAACACCTGCCAAATAGCTGCGGGTAATTTCTATTTCCTTCACCAGGATCTGTGCCTGTTTTTTAATCTCTTCTTTTAGTAAATAGCGCTGCCTTTGGATAATCCACGTAAAGCTGATTCCCAATATGAGTGCCAGGGTAAGGCTAATGGATAAGATACATTTAGTGCCTAGTCTCATAATACTCTATCGCTATTAATACTCTTTCTGTTTTAAAGTTTTCAGTTCTTCTTCCATCCTTTTCATCTTGAGTTCTCTTCCGATAGCGACTTTAGCAAAATTCTCTAATTGTTCTACTTTTTTCTTCAACTCGTCCCGCGATGTCTCTAATTCACCTGTTCGATTTTTTACATCCTCTTCGAGATGTTCCTTTATATGTTCGAGTTCTATTGTTCTTTCTTTTATTTTGTCCTGTAATGCAACATTCAGGTCCTGGACTTTCGAGATTTTCACAAAATCAAGCCATGAAGTGACATCTGCATACTCACTGATATTCAGTCCCTTTACCTCTTCTTCACTGCTGATCCTAATACCAACAAATTTTTTTAAGCACCAGAAAAACAAAAGGCCCATCGAAAATGCCCAGGCAAATCCTGCAATAATTCCCAGACATTGAACACCCACTTGTAGAAGCCGATTAGAATTCGCCATAGAGAATGCGGATGCGGGACTAAACAGGCTCACGGATAATGTGCCCCAGGCGCCGCAAAAACCATGGACGGAAACAGCTCCTACAGGATCATCCACCTTTAGCGCCTTTTCAACAAAATCCTTTGCTAATATTACAATAATCCCTGCGCAAAATCCCACAACGCATGCATAGAGAGAACTTACTCTGCTTGATCCAGCGGCAATGGCAACTAATCCACCCATAATCCCTAAAAGTATCTCTGCTGCATCCAATCTCTTGTTTTTCAGTCTTCTAAAGACAACAGCACAAACACCTGCAACTGCGCCTGCAAGGGTTGTGTTGATAATTACTAACCCAATACTTGTATCTACCCGTAAAACAGATCCACCATTAAATCCAAACCAGCCAAACCAAAGGAAGAATGTGCCTATTGTAGCCAGCGGTAGATTGTGTCCGCACATCCTATTTGCGGTACCGTCTGGATTAAATTTTCCCATCCTTGGCCCCAGCATAATGGCTCCAGACAATGCTATCCATCCGCTTATAGAGTGAACTACCGTAGAGCCTGCAAAGTCAATAAATCCCAACCTCCCAAGCCAACCAAATTGGTTGTGGTGAAATAAATGTCCCCATGCCCAGTGGCCAAAAACAGGATAAATAAGGCTTACTACAAAAATGGTGGTACAGATATGCGTTGAAAGTTTTGCCCTTTCTGAGAAGGCGCCGGATGTAATGATAGCTGCAGTGCTTGCAAATACCAGTTGGAAGAATACAAAGGCATATCCTAGAGAAGTCAAGTGGGTATCAATGCCGAAAAACAAAAAATTACTTGTACCTAAATAACCTTCATAACTTGCGCCAAACATTATTCCAAAACCGAGAAGAAAGTACATTATGGAGCTTACAAGAAAACCCAATATGTTCTTTACCGCAACACTTATTGCATTTTTTGCCTGTACAGAGCCGGCCTCGAAGGCAGTAAACCCGACTTGCATGAAAAAGACCATGCTCGCAGAAACAATGAGCCAGATATAATTAAGTTTTTCCTGAAATAATTGCGAAGGTGTTTCTGCACATACAGCATAATAGGGGTAAAAGATTATTGTTAGCACACTGAAGCATATAATAACGAAGATTTTCCCGTTATATATGTGGTAGGTTTGTCTACTGAGCATTTTTACTCCTTGTAAATAAAATGAACTATAGTAGAGTGAAGATGCGATTATAGTATTCCACAAAATGTGTTGTATTTATG
>JANLHY010000445.1 GCA_024653795.1 Candidatus Brocadiaceae bacterium
ATTTGGTAAAAAGGATATGGTAAAGGTCGGATGTCTTCGGGAAAATTCATCGACATTTCTGGTCCTCGAGGCGGTGATTATCGAACTCTCTGGAATCAATGCAGTGAGGGAGTTTGATCCCGCATTGGGGCTGACCTTGCTTAAGCTTTAATAATTTGTTTATTGCAAAAAGGTGGAGGTGGTTTATGGAGTCTTTAGAAGCGATCAGAGAGAGAAGGAGCATCAGGAACTTTCAGAAGAAGGACATTCCTCAAAAAATCGTTGATAAACTCATCGATGCCCTGATATGGGCGCCCAGCGCCGGAAATCTGCAGGCGAGGAAATTCTTTTTTGTCAAAGACACAAAACTCAAAGAGGACATTGCCGATGCCGCCCTGAATCAGGATTTTATTGCAGAGTCGCCGCTGGTGATCGTTGGCTGTACGGATAGCAGGATCTCAAACAAATACGGGGAAAGAGGCGAATACCTTTACTCCATACAGGACGTGGCGGCCAGCATTATGGGGATGATGCTGGTTGCGCACGAAAACGGACTCGGTACCATATGGGTTGGCGCATTCATGGAAGATGATGTATTTGATATTTTGAATTTACCTAAAAATCTCAGGCCGGTAGCAATCATACCGGTAGGTTATCCCGCGATAATTCCGTCGCCTCCTCCAAGGGTATCACGAGAAGAGGCAGTGGCGTTTAGGTGAAGAAAAACAGTACTATTTCACCGCAGAGAACGCGGAGGACGCAGAGAATCCACAGCCGACAGCTATCAGCCTACAGCCTTTTGTCTATTACAATATCGCAATCTTTGCGAACTTTGCGGTAAGCCGAACTGAGACAGGATAAACAGGATATTTTAACGGTAAAGAAATTCAATTTGCCCACGAAAGACACGAAAATGGCTAAATTCCATTTGTTTCTTTTTGCGTGTTTTGTGGGTAATATGCTGCTGCCAAAGACAACCTAATTTAATGCAAGGAATTTCAATCTTGTAGGGGTAATTCATGAATTACCCCTACATGCTTAATAGCGTAAAAAGTCGCCGAAGGTAAAAGTATTCTCAAAAGGGTAATTTGATTGTATGGGAATTTTCATTGTATTGAGCCGTGTTTCCAGGACATCTGATGCAGTATTTTTCATGTAGATTGGGCGAAGCCTGTCTGCGTACGGACACGCACAGGCAGGCGGAGTGCACACAACAATGCCTTCTTTACAATGTACGTTTTACAAATCACATATTTGATATGCTCAGCAATTGCCTTTGCCCGAGTCTCCGAGTAACAGGCGTTCAACAGCACACAGTTTCCTTGATGGGCGAATTGCTCAAACAATGCCGCCAATGCGTCGGACTGAACAGGGTGAGTTTGTCCTACTTGGTTCTCGAAGCACAATGCACCCGTAGACGCGCCGTGACCAGAAAAATGGACGATTTGTGGCTGTGCGTCCAGCACGCTTGGCTAATGTCTGCTGGTCGGACAGACAATTGAGGCAATTCCAATCTAAAACGGTCTCGCAATTTGGCTAGTTTGAGTTTCTCTTGAATTTCTCGGAACTCTTCGCCTCAAGTAAAAAAATTAAAAAGTGCTGCAAGTCTTTAATTTTGCTGGGCTTTTCGTCGTTCTGGAAGTTTTTTTCTTGTGACTACACGTATATTCCGGTTCGGGAACACCTCTGGCAATTTTACCTTCAACGCCTCTAATAATTTACGAGATTGTTCCCGTGGTCGTGGAATCTTCAGACAACGTGCGTTTTGACCTTTCACCTTTACTTCCATTGAACAAATGGTTGACAATTGCTTGGCGCCGTCTTCCACCGTCAGGTCAAAATCCTCCCATGCCCTCGTGTGCTCTCCTCTTTTAATGCTTCTTCATCCCGTTCTAATTTCAGTATTCCTTCTTCCTCTTTTATCCGTATCCACGCCGCTATCCTCAGCTTCTTGAGCTTTTCCTTCGCTTTTTCGAGCGCCTTCGATACCGATGCCCTCGATTCCCGTTTTTATTAAAGACTCTTTATACCGACTTTATCCAGATTTGCCACAAAGAAGGGATTTGCCATTTCAGTTATGTAAATAACAATTATTAAACGTTAATGTAGATATCTCCCGACTTCTGCTCGATCTTACCACAAGGCAACGAGCAATTCATGTATCAACAATTCTAAGAGACATCATTGAAAAATATAATGGAAAAGCTATATTACTCGACAATATAGAACTACTCTTTGATGTATCACTTAAACAAGATCCACTTCGACTACTTCAGGGAATTTCTCGAAGTAGAACAATCGTTGCATTATGAAATGGCAAAATCGAAAGTGGATATCTTGCTTATGCCGAACCAAACCATCCTGACTATATCGATACTTTTGAGCGAATAAAGGCTGTAGAAAAGCGTGAGGTTTTGAAAACGTTCTCTTTACTCATGCGGCAACTTCTTGATGCAGACGTTCCGGAAGATAAACCTTTTTTTACAGGAAAACTTATTACTGCTAAAACCTGAACAACAAAAACTAGTTCACGATGTTGTGAGTGCAACCAACTAAGAAATAAAAAAGCCCCAATATCCTATACGGATATTGGGGCATTGATGTCGCAATTATAATTAAGTGACAACTCCCTATTTTTACACGCCAGTCGACTATAATCGATTATGCTATATATAATATAAGAGTGCGCTTTTTAATAAAAATTTATAATTTGCGTACTTTTGTGGCCTTGTAGCCCTTTTGGTCCTTCATGACCTCGAACTCGACCTTATCTCCTTCTGCAAGGGTTCTAAACCCCTCACCCTCGATTGAAGTTTGATGTACAAAAACATCATCTCCATTATCCTGTGAAATAAAACCAAATCCCTTTTTGTCATTGAACCACTTCACGGTTCCTGTTGCCATTTCAAAATCACCCCCTCTCATATTTAAAATTTAAAAACAAAAAAGGCTGCGAGGTACTAGCCCTCGCAGCCTTAATATTACTATAGTTACAATACGACTTTACGATACGACCTAACCATAGGGATAAATATTATCAAACAGTGAATGTTAAAGCAAGGGAAAAAATAAGATTATCGTGAAAATTGTAATAGTAAAATTTAGTTGAATTTATAATGCATGTTTGTTAAACTTCAACCTTTAAAGTTATCAAAATCAACACCTTTGATACCTTATATTTTTTGAGGCGTGGGAGGATAATAAAATGACGACTGCTATTGCTGAGGCTATTGCTGAGATTGATCTTGATAAGCTATTGGAAGCAGAAACAATATCAAGAGAAACGGTTTCACATATAAAAGCACAAGTACACAGTTCTAAGGAAAATAGGGAAAAACTAGATGAAAAAATTGAAGCGCTAAAGGTTGATATAAAGAAGGAACATGATGTGGCCAGATCGAAGGATTTAACTCTCTTATTGGGTATATGTAAATGGGTAGTAGGAAGAATAAAAGAGGCAGTTGAGCTGTTAAAGGAAGTAAAATCAAGAAAGTTAGGGGCTTATTTTTTGGGAAAATGTTACCAGGAATTAGGCGATTATAATCAGTCCCTGGAATGTTTTGAACGTGCAAAAAAAACAGATGCAGAAGGATTTGATATCATTATGGATATTGCTGAGACAAAAAGAATGTTAGGCAATATCGATGATGCATTAAAAATTATTAAAAGTTTTTCACATTCACATGCAAACAGCGCCGAATTATATTATCAATGGGGACATTGTCTGGATGATATAGGAGAGTATCAGGAGGCTTTTAATAAATATGAGCAATCTCTTAAAATTGACCCTGACCATGCAAAGACTCTTTTCCGAATGGCATTTAACTACGATATGGGGGGGGAAGACGAAAAGGCCATAGAATATTACGAAAAGTGCACAAAGTTACACCCTACGTATAAGAATGCGTTTATCAATTTGGGAATATTGTATGAAGATAAAGGCAAATATGATGATGCGATATATTGTTTTGAGGCAATTTTAGATGCCGAACCAACCAACGTTAGGGCTGCGTTGTTTTTAAAAGATGCAAAAGCCGCAATGGCGATGTATTATGATGAGGAAGTGTCGAAAAAACAAGGGAAAGAATGCGAAGTGTTGAATATTCCCATTTCCGATTTTGAGCTTTCTGTGAGAAGCAAAAATTGTTTGGAAAAGATGAACATTCGAACATTGAAAGACCTTACCGGAATTACAGAAGCCAATTTGCTTTCTTTTAAAAATTTTGGAGAAACCTCACTCAATGAGATTAAAGCTATTTTGTCCCAAAAGGGATTGCGGTTAGGTCAGGCATTGGAAGGTTATAACGAAGCCGATTTGTTTAGTAAAATAAATAAAGGCCAAGATAAGGATTTTATTGAAACTATTTCAGAACTTGGACTCTCTACCCGTTGTAGAAATGCCCTTAGCAATGCAGGCATTGAAACAATTACAGACCTTAAAGAAAAAACTGAGGAAGAGTTGATTCTGGAAGGTGTTAAAGAGAATTATCTGGATGAGTTAAAAGAAGCTCTCTCTAAGGTTGGCCTGAGTTTAAAAACGAACGATGATTGTGAGGCAGATTTGGAAAAGAACGCGACGGAGTAGGATATTTAAAGTTTTTTTCGGATGGTTTAATTACAATATGCCGGGGACGATGCATACATGTTAGATTACATCCGAGGACGGGTGATTAGCAAATCTCCAACCCGACTAATCTTGGAAGTAGCGGGCGTCGGTTATTTATTACACATTCCACTATCTACCTTCGAGAAAATCCCCAAACATGGAGAAGCCACAATTCTCACCCAGTTATTTATAAGGGAAGATCAGATAAAGATTTTTGGATTTGCAACGGGGGAAGAAAGGGACTTGTTTCAGTTGTTGTTGTCGGTAAACGGCATAGGGCCTAATATGGCAATTACGATACTATCCGGAAGTACTGTAGATGATATTAAACATGCCGTAATCAATGAAGACGCAAAGGCATTGGAAAAAATCAAAGGCGTGGGGAAAAAGACTGCTGAGCGAATTATCCTGGAACTTAAGGAAACCATAAAAGAAATTACAACATCGATATCCACGGGTATGGATGTCCAACAAAAGGCGTTTGTATCAGATGCAGTTATGGCGTTGATTTCCCTGGGTTATGGGCGGTCAATTGCTGAAAAGGCAGTAAACGATGCAGCAAAAAAATTGCAAACAATCGATAATATTGAGGCGCTTGTTAGGGAAGCGCTCAAATATAAGGGCTGATACTCGTGTGAGATTCCTAACCATTCCCCCTCTACATGGGGACATGATTATAGGATTCGAATCCCCATTTCCATGAGGACAAGTATGTTAAAAGAAGATATTTTATCCTCTGCGATAATAGTTGAGGATAAAAATCTAGACCTTACGCTTAGGCCAAAACGGTTTAGTGATTTTATTGGACAGGATCGTATAAAAGAAAATCTGCTCATTTACATAGAAGCTGCAAAAAAAAGGGGAGAACCACTAGACCACATCTTGTTTTCCGGCCCTCCTGGTTTAGGGAAAACAACGTTATCGCAAATTATTGCCAACGAAATTAATACAGCAATTAAAACGACGTCAGGTCCGATACTGGATAAACCTGTGGACCTTGCGGGTATCCTGTCAAACTTGCAGCATGGAGATATCCTTTTTATCGACGAAATTCACAGGATGAATACAACGGTTGAAGAGTATTTGTATTCAGCAATGGAAGATTTTTCCATTGATATTATTATCGATCAGGGACCTAAGGCAAGGTCGGTTAAAATCAATTTGCCAAAGTTTACGCTCATTGGATCGACTACCCGCGAAGGGCTGCTTACCGCTCCCCTTCGTTCCCGTTTTGGTGTGCTGGAGAAGCTGGTGTTCTATCCCTGGACCGATCTTTACAGAATTGTGAATAATTCTGCCCGCATTCTCTCTATTCAGATAAACGAGAAAGGGGCGGAAATTATTGCAAAACGGTCACGAGGCACCCCAAGAATAACCAATAGATTTTTAAGACGTATTCGGGACGTTGCGCAGGTGCGTGGAAACGACATTATTACCGAAGAAGTAGCCAGGATTGGTTTGGAAATGTTGGGTGTGGACGAGAATGGTTTGGGGGATATGGACCGTAAAATACTGGAAACCGTGATCCGATATGGCGGCGGTCCTGTCGGCTTAAAGACCATTGCTGTTTCGGTAAGCGAAGAAGAGGATACCATTGAGGAGGTGTACGAATCGTTTCTGATTCAGGGGGGATACCTGGATAAAACGCCTCGCGGAAGGGTTGCCACAAAGCTGGCATATGAACATCTCGGATATACAACGGAAACAGGACTCCAAAGAAGGCTCATTTAAAGGAGTCATTGTATGAATCTATTGTTACATATATGTTGCGCATGTTGTCTATGTGCGCCGTTGAATGAACTGAGAAAAGAAGGTTTTAGCGTTACCGGGCTCTTTTACAATCCTAATATACATCCATTCCTTGAATTCAGGCGAAGATTGAAGGCTTTGCGCGTATTTCAGGAAAGCGATCCCATTCCAGTCGTTTACCAGGAGGAGTATGGCATAAGGGAATATTTGAAGAGTGTCAATTACGAGGGGGATGATCGCTGCGCTGATTGTTATGCTATGCGACTTAAATTTACTGCGGATTATGCAAAGAGAAGTGGGTTTGATGCCTTTACGTCCACGATGTTGTTTAGCGTCTATCAGAATCACGAACAATTGAAAATGATTTCGGAAAATTTATCAAGGGAATATGAGATTAATTTTGTCTATCGGGATTATCGTTATTTGTCTGAATGCAGTCATGATATCGCCAGGAAAAAAATGATTTACAGGCAAGGTTATTGTGGATGCGTCTTCAGTGAATATGAGAGATACAAAGACACCGGCCGAGAGTTATACAAAGGCAACAGCCCATATAACAAAGAAAACTCTCGTAAGATTTTAGGTACCGAAATGGAATTGCAGAGGTGCGACTGTTTTAGATAGATACGATTGATTGTAAATTTAATTGTATAGGAATTTTCATTTTATTTATGCGGGTTTGCGGGTGGCATGGATTATTCCCCTCTTGGGAGGGGTAAGGGGTGGGTTCCTTTCCCCGTTTTCACGAGGACAAGGATCGTGAAATCTCAGTGAATATTTCACGAATTACCGCCTTACCCACCCCTTATATCCCCTC
>JANLHY010000521.1 GCA_024653795.1 Candidatus Brocadiaceae bacterium
CCTCTCGAGAGGGGAATATAAAAGTCCCCTCTTGGGAGGGGATTCAGGGGTGGGTAAATCCGCAATCCAAAACTTGTCCCCGACTTCGATCGGGGATCCACAATCGGTAGATGTAGGTTGGGTGAAGCGAAGCGCACCCAACAAAAACGGTGTGAACGATTTTAACGGCTTGAACCGATGGAACGATTCTGATGGGTTCGCTTCGCTTAACCCATCCTACCCCTGCCCCCTATTGGGCGGTTTTTGTTGGGTTTCGTGCCTCAACCCAACCTACCCTAACTCCCAAACTCACAACTCTCTAACTCCCCAACTCATTTACGGTTTCACCGTAGCAAGCTACGACCGCACCAAACCCCTCATCATCGACCCCCTGCTGGCGTCCACGTTCCTGGGCGGGTCTGATTATGAGGGTGGTAATTCTCTCACCCTGGACACAAGCCTGGACACAAGCGGGAATGTATATGTGACGGGGTATACTTATACGTCAGACTTTCCGACGACAAGCGGGGCATATGATACCTCTTTTAATGGTGGTAGTGCCTATTTTGTTTATGATGCCTTTGTCTCGAAACTGAACGGCAATCTTTCCGCCACAACCGCTCAGACACCCCCTACTGCTAGAGGCTGGTTAGCTTCGTCAATAATCGGAACCACTATCTATACCATAGGCGGAGGAGTATGCGAAGGCGTAGGATGTGGAAATTTCGGTGGAGGCGAAGTACCGACTGTAGAGACATATGAGCCTGCAACTAATGCGTGGTTTTCAAAGGCTTCACTACAGACAGCACGGTTTGGCCTCACTGCGACCACAGCTAATGGAAAGATTTACGCCATTGGTGGAGTAAGTGGGGCTGGTTCTCACCCAACTCCTTCTGTAGAGGAGTATGATCCTAATTCTGGCGCATGGTCAGTTAAGGCCAATATGCCCACTCCAAGATGGAAATTAACATCCTCAGCAGTCAATGAAAAAATCTACACAATAGGCGGTGGAGCAACAGGAAACCAATGCGTTCCTACTGGGATTCTGGAGGAATATGATCCAATTAATAACGAATGGACAACAAAGACGCCCATGCCTACAGCTCGATGGGGTGCTGCGAGTGTTGTAATCAATGGTCATATTTACGTAATTGGAGGTTCTCGGTCTTGCCCTCATATTATTATAGATCCCTCTGCGGCGTTAGAAGTCTATGATCCTGTGGGAGATAATTGGGATACTACAAGGGAGCCGATGCCCACTGCTCGATGGGATTTAGCTGCGGCAACAGTCAATGGAAAGATTTACGCTATTGGAGGATGGGATCCTCAAAATGAAAGAGTGCTTGATAAGGTTGAAGAGTATGATCCTGCTACCAATGTGTGGACTACAAAGTCTCCTATGCCCACTGCAAGGACAGGGCTGATTGCCGTGGCAGTGAATGGGGAAATCTATGCTTTTGGAGGTTTTGATGGATCGCGCGTCCTAAACGCTGTTGAAGTGTACGATCCGCTTATGGACATTTGGTCGGTCCCTGTGGATAACACTCCCACAGTGACAACAGGTTCATCAACGAACATTACATCCAGTTCGGCAACATTGAATGGTACTGTCAATGCCAATGGGTTATCCACAACTGCATGGTTTGAGTACGGCGACACCAGCGGCGGGCCGTATCTCAACTCCAATACGCAAACCGTAACCGGGACAAGCGACACACCCGTAAGCATTGGTATAAGCGGCTTATCGGCAGGCACGAAATATTATTACAGGCTAGTCGCCGAAAACACCGCCGGTAAATCGGAAGGCGAAGAAAAAGAGTTTATTACCCAAACCGCTAAACCATACATTAATAACCTTTCTTCTTATTTTGGGTCACCTGGAACTGCTGTCACCATTAATGGCGTTAATTTTGGCGATCTACAAGGATCAGGGGTGGTAAATTTTGGCGCAACTACTGCAAGCGTTACTTCGTGGAATGATACAAGTATCGTAATAACCGTTCCTGAATTGCCTCCTGAGACGTATGATATAAGTGTTACAGCCAATGGTCAAACAAGTAATGCCCTCTCATTTCTTTTGAAGGAAGAAAACCTCCTGGAAAAATATGCGCCTATTTTGTACATGCACGGACAAGAGCACTTTCATCCTACAAATGTTGAGGTGATGTTAGATAATTCAGAATTATACGAAAAAATATGCGCAAAAGAGAAAAAAAATGGAGATTGTAAAAAATATAAAGGAAAACGAGTTAACGAAAACAAAAATAATGAGCTCTCTTTAGCTCAATTAATGGATGAATACAATGATGATATTTATTATCTTCAGCTAAAAAAGAAAGCAAAGAAGAAAGTAGAGAAGGATTGGAAAGAGCGCCAGACTGTTTACGGTCGCCAATTTACCGATGACGATACTAAGCAAACAGTACTTCAATACTGGTTTTTCTATGTTTACAATGATTGGGGGACATCCAAAGAACTAGGCAATAGTCATCAGGGTGATTGGGAAATGATCCAGATTATCTTAGGTAGTGATAATCAGCCATTACTAATTACCTATGGTTTTCACCACGGTGGGCAAACATTTCAATGGGATAATAAAGAAGTTAGTAAAAGTGAAGACGGAAATCACCCTCTGGTATATAACTCTGGGGGGACATGGATGCTGGAACAAACCAGGAAGCCATGCATGGTATCAAGCGCCTAAACCTAAAAGATGCCTAGATTGTACAGATGAGACATCTGATGACGGGGATGTATTGTACCCAAATTCTATGTCTGACAGTGAAATCAGTGAAATACAATCTAGTGCTGAAAAATATTCATACACAATTGAAGATATGACTGATTGGACCGATGAAGATAAAGATTGGATATATTGGAAAGGATATTGGGGATTGCAGACAATAAGGAAGATGAACGGAAAAGAGGATTTGGGGAGTTCTGGCCCACCGAGTCCACCATACATAGATTATATAAATGATGGAATAGAGATGGTCGTTGGAAAAAACCAATATTATGGGCGACAAGCCCTAACCCATCAGATTATGAAATTTGTGCTTCTTCCAATATCAAAGTAATTGATCGTAATGAGAAAGGAAACATTGTAAGACTTTTTGATAAGTGTTCTGTTGATTTGCTGTGTGGCGGATGTGCAACTATTAAAATATTGTATTCAGAAGAAGATTTAGTATTTGATGTATATTCACTTGATGGAAAAGAAGTGGATTTGAAAATCAGTAGACATAAGAAAACAGGTGAGGTATATGAGGTGGAGTTTAATTGGCTAGAAATTCCCAAGAACGGCAAGGCAACACTTAAGATTTTCTCCAGAACAAAACCCAAATCTTGAGATGGAAATTGATCATGACCATAATGGAATTTTTGATTATCGTGTATCACCAGATTATGCGACTCAAAACCCTTAGTCTTGTAGGTTTGGTGAAGCGTAGTTACTGCCGGTTCAATCTTGTAGATTGAATCGCAACGTTTGGCGCTGGCACGACGCGCAGGAACAGGAGAAGGCCATGTATATTTCCAAAACGTTGCAAGTCGCAAAACGCTACGGTTCAGGCTACAAGCCTGAACCGGCGGACAAAACGGGGAAAGAGACCCACCCCTAACCCCTCCCAAGAGGGGAATTGCGGAGGCCCCTCCCAAGACCTGTCCTCGATTCCAGTCGGGGAGGGGAATAATTTGTAGAAGGGGCAAGGGTCACCCTTCATTATTCAATCGACATATACAAAAAAAGCATGTGAAAGCATGTGGGGTCGGGTCTTTAATTTTGCTGTTTGGAGTTGCTCTTGTTTACCAACCTACATAAAATTAATATTTTACAAAGTTGAAAATGCCTCTGTGACAATATGTAGTGGCAATTCATGAATTGCCGCTACATTGCATAATAACCACATTATTACTGGAATTTTTCAAAAAACTAAACTGTTACTAAAAATTTATTGTGGGGGGGGGAAAAGTAATGACCGGCGAATATAAAGTAGACCTGGACATTTATAACGGGCCCATTGACTTACTTCTTTATCTGATTCGAAAAGAAGAGGTAAGTATCTACGATATCCCTATTGCGCGGATTACGGATCAATACTTACAGTATGTGGAGGCATTGCAAACCCTGGATATGAATATTGTGGGTGATTTCCTGGTGATGGCTGCCACGCTCATGTATATCAAATCGTATATGCTTCTTCCACGCACAGAGGCACAGGGTATTGAAGAAGACGAGGAAGACCCGCGGTTGTCTCTGGTGAAGCAATTACTGGAATACAAGCGGTATAAGGGAAGCACCCTTATCCTGGCTGCCAGGGCTGCCGAGTGGGAAAAAAGGTGTTTTCGCTTACACAGGGAGATTCCCATTGAAACAGAAGATAAAGAACAGGAACTCCCGCTGGAAGGTGTGAATGTATGGGACCTTTTACAAAGGTTTTCGCACCTCATGAAACAAACGCTAATGAGTGTGCCCACGAAAGTAACTTATGATGATACGCCGATACAAGAATATATGAATGGCGTTTTACAAGCGGTGCATCTCCATACTTCAATATCCTTTACGGATCTTTTTAAGGGAATATGCGAAAGGAATCGGATTATTGGATTCTTTTTAGCCTTGTTGGAACTGGTTCGTTTGAACAGGATAAAGATCGAGCAGACGGTTAACTACGCGGATATTCAGATATCCCTAAATAATGTGGCATCGTTAGACAGTGTTTGAAATTGCCAGGAATAATTTTGATTTGAAATTGTTGTGATAGTTTGTTACCATTCTCTGCGTCTGCATTATCGTATTGCCCTTTATCGGTAGGAGGTTGTTATGATTTCTAAGGAATTGTTAGATATTCTTGCTTGCCCGCTCTGTAAGACGGATGTCAGACTGGAAGATGATCGGATTGTCTGTACAAAATGTGGCCGAAGATATCCCATAAAAGATGAGATCCCCGTTATGCTTATTGATGAGGCAGAATTGCCAGAGGAACCTAAAAAGGAAAATTAATGGATAGAAAAGCAATTATCGCAATTATCATTTGTGGAGTGATTATGTTGTTGTATTACCCCTTTATATTACCCATGTTTTCTCCAAAAAAGACGAAACCCGCTGAAGAAATGAAAGAGGTGGTTGTTTCTGAGAAACGCGCAGACATGAAGGACGAAGCAGAACAACAGCCATTGTTAAAACCGTCAACCCAACCCATACAGCCTCAGACAGCGATTCCATTACAGGAAGTCACTATTGAAAATGAACTCTTGAAAATGGTTTGGTCAAATGAGGGGGCGGCGCTCAAATCCATTAAGCTCAAGCAATTTAAAGATGCAGAGGCAAAGGATATTCTGGAATTATTAAAGGATACTTACACGGAATATCATCCACTCGCCATCGATACCTTTGCTCAAAAAACGAATTTTCAGAGACAGCGATATAATATCCTTGAACAAAGCGCTAACAAGATTGTATTTACCACAAAATTGGTGGAGGGAATCACTATTATCAAAACAATTGATTTGCCTTCTGATAAATACAATATAAATATGAATATTGTCTTAGAAAATACTACTGATACTGAGGTTTCGTTTTCATATAACGTTATTGCATCTTCTATGATTACTCACGAAGGCGAACCTTCCACTGACATGGCAGCCGTAGTCGGTGTAGATGTTGGAAACAAAAGGACTAAATTGCTACACACAGCGCCCAAAGAATTTCCTTCCAGGAATGAATCGGTAGGCATCGTTTGGGCCGGGTCAACGAATAAGTATTTCGCCACGATTTTGAAACCCGTATCCAGCGATTCGGTGGCATCCATTAATGCACAGGCATTTGATGCAATGGGGGCACTTACAAATGAAAAGGCAGACTTGGGCGATTTTATGGTTTCCGTACTGACAAACAAGTTTCGGATACCGCCACATCAGTCAGTCAAACGCAGTTATCTCTATTTTACGGGACCAAAAAAAGAAGAAATTCTGGAACACTATGATACGTTAGACGCCCTTCTCAGTTACGGCTGGCTTACCTCGATAAGCAAGGTGCTTCTTGCTTTTTTAAATGCCGTCCATCGGATAATTCCCAATTACGGTATTTCTATTATTATATTAACCATCATCATTAAGGCTATACTATTCCCACTGACAAGGAAGAGTCAGGTCTCCATGTTCAGAATGCAGCAATTACAGCCTATGATTAGCCAACTCAAGGAAAAATATAAACACGACAAACAGAGGATGGGAAAAGAGCAGATGTTATTATTTAAGAAACACGGAGCTAATCCTATGAGCGGTTGTTTACCGATGTTGTTACAGCTTCCGGTGTTTTTTGCGCTCTTCCGCACCTTACAGCTTTCTTTCGAAATGAGGCAGGCTCCTTTCATGTTCTGGATTAACGATCTTTCAAGGCCGGATACCTTATTGCTCCTTCCGTTCACCATTCCTTTCCTCGGGAATGCCCTCAATATTTTGCCGTTAATCATGACAGTCGCTTCCTTTGCCCAGATGAAGCTAACGCCCAAGGCGCCTGCAGCAGACGCACAGGCACAGGCACAACAAAAGATGATGTCATTCATGCCCATTATGTTTGTCTTTATATTATATAACATGCCCTCAGGACTCACAGTTTATTGGACTACGAGCACTATATTCAGCATTATAGAGAGTCTGGTAATTCGAAGGTCCTTAAAAAAGATAAAAATCAAACAGTCAGGTATTACGCCACAGAGGAAATAGAAACGATTGTAGGTTTCTTTGTGTCCTCGGTGATCTCTGTGGCAAATTATTTATTTTCACTTATGTCCCCCGAAATTCAGGACACCATCGTTGCCGTTTCCTCTCCTTTGGGCAGATCGCTTCATGCGATTATCAAGATCAGTGGTACTGAAGCTATCCCGTGCATGAAAGATTTTTTTGTACCTGCCTCTCATATTGATTTAGGAGAAATTCCCACTTATATATCCGTAGCGGGAAGTATTCATATCAAGGAAGAAGGAATTAATATCCCTGCAGTTTTGTATAT
>JANLHY010000460.1 GCA_024653795.1 Candidatus Brocadiaceae bacterium
GAGGGATGAAGAAGGTTTCTCAATTGGCCGAAGAGTTGGGTCTGGAGAAGGAAGAATTGCTTCCTCATGGGCATTATGTAGCAAAGATTGATTTTAACAGGGCAATAAACCGGCTTGGGAGTAAACCGGATGGGAAGTATGTAGATGTGACTGCAATTACACCAACTCCTCTGGGTGAAGGAAAATCCACCACAACAATGGGCCTGGTACAGGGTCTGGGAAAAAGAAACAAAAATGTTGTGGGTGCTATTCGTCAGCCGTCCGGCGGACCTACCATGAATATTAAGGGGTCTGCTGCGGGCGGTGGGCTTTCTCAATGTATTCCGCTGACTCCTTTCTCTCTGGGACTGACAGGAGACATTAATGCAATAATGAACGCGCACAACCTGGGTATGGTGGCGCTTACCTCCAGGATACAGCATGAGTTCAACTACAATGACGAACAGCTTGCTAAAAGGAATCTGAAACGTCTTAATATTGATCCGAATAACGTTGCATTCAAGTGGATTATAGATTTCTGCGCGCAGGCACTTCGTGATATCACTATAGGTATCGGCGGAAAGATGGACGGATTCATGATGCAGTCCGGGTTCGCAATTGCCGTCTCTTCCGAGATTATGGCTATACTTGCAGTTGCAAAAGACTTGAAAGATATGCGTGAGAGAATGGGTAAAATTGTGCTGGCTTATGATAAATCCGGCAAACCTGTAACAACTGCGGATCTGGAAGTAGATGGAGCTATGACTGCATGGATGGTGGACGCAATCAATCCAAATCTGATGCAAACTATTGAAGGGCAGCCGGTATTGGTTCATGCCGGGCCTTTTGCTAATATTGCCATTGGTCAATCCTCTATCATTGCGGACCGATTGGGATTGAAACTGGGTGATTATAATGTAACTGAATCAGGTTTTGGAGCGGATATAGGATTTGAAAAATTCTGGAACCTGAAATGCCGTTTTTCAGGTAATAAACCGAATGCGGCAGTGCTTGTTGCTACAATCAGGGCGCTTAAATGCCATGGCGGTGCTCCTATTCCTGTTCCGGGCCATCCTCTTGATCCTAGTTATAAGGAAGAGAATGTTGAATGGGTTGAGAAAGGGGCTGAATCAAATCTGCTCCACCTTGTTAATGTGGTTAAGAAGGCAGGTATTAATCCTGTGGTTTGTATAAATCATTTCTACACGGATACAGATAATGAAGTCAATGCGGTTCGAAAGGTTGCTGAAGCTGCCGGAGCACGTGTTGCTCTTTCAAAACATTGGGAAAAAGGTGGTGAGGGGGCGCTGGAGCTCGCTGATGCCGTAGTAGACGCCTGTAACGAAGAAAATAACTTCAAGTATCTATA
>JANLHY010000463.1 GCA_024653795.1 Candidatus Brocadiaceae bacterium
ATGTTATTCATTTCTGTGGCAGGTGACGTTTTACTCGTCGCTCGTCATTCGACACACGTCACTATTTCTAAAAACTTACAAAAAAAAGAAGTTTTTACAAGGTAATACTATAGGGAATTACTGGTATAATAATGAGGATTACATCGTTAGAGAAAGAGATTATCATAGCATCTGTAAAGAAGCATTTCGGAATGGATGCCGATGTCTATATCTTCGGCTCCAGAGTATATGATGACAGAAAATGTGGCTGTTTTAAATATGCTATTTGATGAAATAAAAACTATAGATACCATTTCTCTAAGACTGCGAAATTATTTTGACCTGCACATCCGTAAAAGAATAGATGACAAATTGATCTTGCAATTTGAGGTATAAATTATAAATTTTGAGGGAGAAGATACATACCTGTGGATAATTATTTAATCATTAAACCGCCTAAGGGTTGGTTTCACGTAGACATAAAAGAATTGTGGGAGTATAGAGAGTTAGCCTATTTTTTTGCATGGAGAGAAATTAAGGTAAGATACAAACAGACCATAATAGGCATACTATGGGCTGTATTTCAGCCTGTCATGGCCACAATCATTTTTACGGTTTTTTTTGGCAGGTTCGCAAAGATGCCGTCAGAGGGTATCCCTTATCCGCTTTTTGTCTATACCGGACTTATTTTCTGGAACTATTTCTCATTTGGGCTTACGCATTCGAGTGAAAGCATGATAGGCAATGCCAATATTATCCAAAAGATTTATTTCCCCAGGCTTATTATACCTATTTCATCATCGTTGGTTGGTCTGATTGATTTTGCCGTCTCCGGCGTCTTGCTGGTTGTTCTCATGTTTTATTATAACTATATGCAGGGGTTTACTAATTTTCTGATGGTGCCGGTTCTGTTGGTATTGACCTTTTTGGCATCTGTAGGGCTTGGCTCTTTTCTCGGTGCGCTGAATGTGAAATACCGCGATGTTCGATATGCCGTGCCCTTTTTTATTCAGATGCTAATCTTTTTGACGCCGGTTATTTATCCCGTAAGTATAATTGACGCTAAATACAAATGGTTGTTAGGCCTAAACCCTATGTCTGGTATTATTGAGGCTGCGCGATTCTTTATATTAGGATCTAATCGGCTTGATTTAAAAGTATTTTCTATATCATGTATTATGAGTTTGTGTTTTTTTGTTTTTGGCATTATATATTTTAGAAAGACCGAAAGATTTTTCGCGGATATTATTTAATAAATTCGTAAAAATACTGGTTTCACACAAAGCCACGAAGCCGCAAAGAGAAAAGAAGAGAATTTTCTGTTATAAAGGGAGTGACTCTGTGTTCTCTGTGCCTCCGTGTGAAAAATTGACTTTTTACGAGGCCGTCTTATTTAATATGTGACTGAAGTCGGAGTTATGTCAGTAAGGGAGGTGCATGATGCCTATACAGGCTGAAAAAATATTATCTCAAATAGTTGCTTTGCCGCCAGAGGTGCAGCGTGAAGTATCTGATTTTATAGCCTTTCTCAAAAGTCGTTATAAAGAGATGCCTCCTAAAAAAGTGGTAAAAAAGGTAAATCTTAATGAAGAACAATTTATCGGCATGTGGAAAGACAGGCAGGATATGAAGGACAGCGCTTCATGGGTGCGTAATGTTCGTAAGAAAGAGATGAATGAAAATGATATTGGGAAAATCAAATAATATGGGCGCTCCAATAATAGAAGTAAAAGGCATTTCCAAAAAATATCGCATCGGGCACCGAGAGGATTATCTATCTCTTCGTGATTCTTTGGTCAATGTTATTAAAAAACCATTGAATTTATTAAAGGGATTATCCGATGCTGGCGCATCTAATGATGAATTTTGGGCATTGAAAGATGTCTCATTCAATGTTGAACAAGGTGAGGTCATAGGCATTATTGGAAGAAACGGCGCTGGTAAGACAACAATGCTAAAAATACTTTCCCGTATCACTTATCCAACAAAGGGAGAAATTCATATAAGAGGGCAGGTTGCAAGTCTCTTGGAGGTCGGAACAGGCTTTCATCCTGAACTTACAGGCAGAGAAAATATTTATTTTAATGGCTCAATACTTGGGATGAAAAAAAGAGAGATTGATAAGAAATTCGATGAGATAGTCGCCTTTTCAGAAATAGAGAAATTTATAGATACCCCGGCAAAGAGATACTCCTCTGGTATGTATTTAAGATTGGCATTTGCCGTGGCAGCTCACCTTGAGCCTGAGATATTAGTCATTGATGAAGTGTTGGCAGTGGGTGATGCGGCTTTTCAAAAGAGATGTCTTGGTAAAATGGAGGAAGTATCAAAAGAGGGGAGGACTGTATTTTTTGTGAGCCATAATATGGCAGCGATTCGACAGCTCTGCCCAAAAGCTATCCTTTTGACATCTGGGATAATTGCCGCAGAGGGAGCGAGTGCTTCTGTAATAGATTCATATCTTTCCGGCACAAGGGCGACCGAAGTCGAGAATATTGATAGATTGATTTCTGAGTTGGCGACAGATCCCTCATTCAGGTTAACTCAAATTCATCTTGCTCAAAATGGCTGCAAGATTAAGAATTTCGTGGAAAACGGCAAGCCTCTTGAAATCATCATTGAATATCAGGTAATGCAGACAACCGCTGGCTTGAGAGTATTCTTTGACTTATTAGACGATCAAGAAACTCTCTTGCTGAGGAGTTTTCATGACGAAGATAATGATAATATTCCAACGATGCAGCCGGGACATTACAGAACGACATCTGTCATCCCTTCTAATTTTCTCGGCCCAATCGACTACATAATAGCGGTGAAAGCTGGAATACATAACCGACGATATTGCCTGCCTATTTCCGGAATTCGAATCCCTATTAAGGTAGAGCTCACCGGCGGGTATAACCGAGCATATGCCAGCGATCACTTTCAAGGGAAGCTCGCAATGAATCTTCAGTGGAAAACAGCAAAGTATGGGTGAGAGCAAATTGCTTACAGCTTTAAAGAGACTGACGTCTATTCGACTACTGCGTGGTGTCGGCGAAAGAATGATACGACTTTCTGATCGGCTGCAATACAGATACAAAAAATCAAGATTGCTCAAGAAGGGAGTTGATCGGGACTTATATCAGACCGCTTCCAATATGCTTTTTTGGTTAAATACTTCGGGATGTGTTGACAAGTGCATTCTTGAAAAGGGCATCTTTGAACCGGCAGCAACGCAAATAGTGAAGCAATACGTAAAAAAAGGCGATGTCGTCCTCGATGTCGGCGCCAACATTGGTTATTACACTGTCATGCTCTCCAAGTTAGTTGGTAACGAGGGAACCATATGTCTTTGACGGAGCTTGGGCAGTACTGGAGACGTTTGACCCACTAATATTATTTGAGGTGAGTCACTTACACTACATGAAGGCAGGCATTAATGTGTGCGAGTTTTACAAAAAGCTTAAAGAGGAAGGATATAGAATATATTATGAGCAAGGCTTGGAGGAAATCACAGAGTTAGATACATTCTTAATCAAATGCTGCAATTTTGAGCGTAGTTCAAATATTCTTATCTGCAAGAAAAACTTGGTCGACCTACACAGGGCCACTGTATGATGAGAAACATCGCGCGGGCAATTGGAAGGCGATTTGTCCCCCCAGCTTCTCTATGGCGCTATCGAGACCTTTACGATGCGACCATGTTTTGCTTCAAATCCTTGGCCGGACGAGTTCACAGGCTTTTTTATCGACCAGCACTACCGCAGAATGAGAGCAATGCAGTCTTTCTGCACCTTGGCTGCGGGC
>JANLHY010000494.1 GCA_024653795.1 Candidatus Brocadiaceae bacterium
AAAGCAGGGCAATAAGAGAGAGAATAGTAAACCAGTTTAATCTCAAAGATTACTATAAATGCTTACGATTAGATAGCGCAATTAATTCTTTAGGCGGCGCTACAAAAATCTCTCCTTCAAAGGATGGCATCATCTCAATTGATGTAGAGGATAAGGATCCTGAAATGGCTGCGAACATTGCCAACGCTTATATAGAACACCTGAATCAGCTTAATGCGGAGTTTGGAATAGGGACGGCAAGCCGTCAACGGCATTTTATTGCCGAACAATTAGCAAAGGCAGAGAAAAATCTAAAAGCTGCCGAAGACACTTTAAAGGAGTTTCAGGAAAAACATTATGCCATCTCTCTTCCAGATCAGGCAAGGGGCGCCGCTGATGCATCAGCAACTATTAGAGGTGAAATAGCCACTGCAGAAGTGCAGCTACAGGTGATGAAGAATTTCACAAAGGATTCCCATCCAGAGGTTATTAGCCTGAGACGTAAGATCCAGGAGTTAAAGCGCCAGCTTGGCAAGTCTCAATATAGTACCGGGTTGGATCTGCCTTCGGAAACCGGCAATCCGGAATATACCAAAAAGGAGATATATATTCCTGTGGCTAACATACCCCGGGTAGGATTAGAATTTGGACGACTGGCACGCGATGTAAAGGTTCAGGAGGCAGTCTATACCTTCCTTACCCAGGAACTGGAAAAAGCAAAGATTGACGAGGTAAGAGACTTACCAGTAGTTCAACCGCTGGATCCAGCCGTTCCTGCAATCAGTAAATGTAAACCGAAAATAAAGCAAAATATACTACTTAGCGGGGTTGTAAGCCTCTTTTTAAGTATCTTTACTGCATTTTCATTAGAATATATTAATAAACAACGGGCTAAAGTTTCTGATATTGGAGTTTAAATAAAAGCAACAACGGGACGCAGATAAACACGGATGATGGTGAGATTTTAGATTTGAGATGTAAATCGTACATCGTACTTCTTACTTCTTATTTCCGCCCTTTGCAATTTGTATTCTTCACTTCCGACTCGTTCGGGTTATGATAGCGCTATTAATTTTTCTGAGGAATCTAATATCGAATATCGAACAAGGAATAACGAATGTCGAAGGATAACAGAACATTTGATCTTGAATAACTCTGAAGAGATTTTGCCGTCAGAATTATTCGCACAAAGGTGGATAAGAAAACTTCATAATTCGAAATTCCTTGTTCGATATTCGTACTTCAATACACCGTTAAATAGACCCGATACGCTAGAGAATTTTCTTGCTTTACACTTTAGACTCGTTCGGGTTAAGATACACAAAAATGTCCAATAATCAAAAACGATATATAATATCTTCTGATACACGACGATGGAAGGCAATGTCCAAAACGGCCCCTTACCTTTTATTTACCATATATTTTTCATTATCGGTTACGGGAATTATTTATGCAGGTGATAGAACGAATATCCCCTTAAAAAACTGGGGAGGTTTTGCTATAAACCGCTCATGGATTTACGACGCCCTGGAAAAGATTGTGCTTGCCGGGTTGGCGGATCAGGCGCTCCTTAATACGAAACCCATGAGCCGGATGGAAGCAGCCAGGATTGTTGCGCAGGCAGTGCGCCGGATTGAACAAGATCAGAGTAACGATTACAGCAATCGTGGGCATATTGAGGAACTGTTATATAAGCTTATTAAAGAATTTAGTAACGAACTGGCAGAAATGGGGGTGAGAACACCCCTCAATAAGGAAGGACAATCGAAATTCTTAGGGCTTAAGCCCGTTGACCACATTCAATTTGGAAGCGCTTTTGCCAATAATTCACAAAAAACCGTTACCAATCTTGGAAAACGTTTTAATGAGGGCATAAATTCAGATGTAACCTTTGATGGCAGAAATCAATTGGGCGATTTTCTATCGCTGTATTATCAGCCGGAGTTATCTTTTGATGAGGATAGTACCCATGGACAACTTGTAATTGGTTATGCAAAACTTACCTTATGGAATACAGAACTTGAGGTAGGGCGTGACAGTATCTGGTGGGGTCCCGGATACCGTGGTTCGATGTTATTTTCTAATAATGCCCCTCCACTTGACCAGGTGCGTTTAAGTTCTGCCGAACCGTTCAGGCTTCCATGGGTTTTTGAACATCTTGGACCTATTAAGCTGACAACCTTTGTAGGTCAGCTTGACGATGATCGTGAAGATTTTCCAGATGCGTTTGTCGGAGGTTACCGTATTAGTTTAGCTCCATCCCGGTTCCTGGAAATAGGTCACGGCCGCGCTTACCAATTTGGAGGGAAAGGGCGCGGTTACAGCATAAAAGACTTTCCCGGAACCATTTTTCAAACCACCACATCAGAAGGCGTTGACGACCCTGATAATCCCAGAGCGGTTAACAACGTGATGTCGCTCGATGCTACGGTAAGGATTCCCGATGTTAACCGTTATATCTTTATCGCACGGGACATGTCTCTTTATGGAGAAATGGGATGGGACGACACACGTAAGGGATGGATCTATCCAAAACAACCAGGGGGACTGGTAGGTACCTATCTTACCGGTTTTTTAGGAGATCCGAAGCTCGATTTTCGTGTTGAATATACCAATACCACCTCAATTATGTTCACCCACGGTCAATATACAGATGGATTCACACATAAAGATTTTGTATTATCCCATTTTGTTGGAACCGATGGGAATGAAATCTATGCACGTATTAGCCGCTGGATTACCGATGATACCCTTTTAGGACTCCAGGCAAGTAAAGCCGATGTGGGTCCTACCAAGTCTGGACTTTTGCATTTGCCAAGAGAAAAGCGTTATTCTTTAGGGCTTGATTTCTCTTCCCGGATTACAGACCGTTCCTCGATCTTTCTGGAATACGATTTTTCCCGCATTCACAACAATAACTTCATCAGCGGGGAAAAAGAAAATGATCACCTTTTTAGAGTTGAGTTTACTTATTCATTTTAAAAACATCATCATTTATCTGTAGAAATGCCGGGATAGTGTTCTGTTAGCGGGTCATTATCGCTTATTATCCGTGTTTGCCTGTTAATATCAGCTCGTAAATACTTTGGCAAATTGAACAGTGCGTGATGTGTAATACTATCATAAAACCGGAGGGCGCCGGTAATCCTTGAATTAATCCTATCATCAATCTCTTCACCTGTAATGTCTAACTTACTAGAATTCCCTGTAGCCATGACAAACCCCCACTGCAGCGCGTAAGAAGGAATGTATGTAACATAAGGAAATACGTGTGGAAGCGCCTTGCTCAAAGTATTGCAAATGCCTGTAAATACATCGTTCTCTGCAATAGAAGCAGCGCCAGACTGCACGACAAGTATTCCATCCGTTTTAAGCTTTTTGACAATGATCTTATAAAGTTCTATTGTAAAAAGCATGTATGAAGGGCCTCCTTCCAATGGGTCATTTACGTCTATGACAATCGCATCAAATTGTTCATTTGTCCGTTCGAGATATTTTCTGCCGTCTTCGATAACGAGTTCCAGGCGACTGTCATCGAATGAACCCATGTGAAATGAAGGGAGATACTTTTTGGCGCACTCTATCATTTCCCTGTCTATATCAACCATCACAACCCTTTTTACCGATTTATAACGCAGCGCTTCTCGCAGAGTTGCTCCTTCACCGCCTCCTATAATAAGCACATGTTCTATACCAGGATGCAAAATAAAAGAGGGATGTATAAGCGCCTCATGATAGATAAATTCGTCCGCCTCAGCCGATTGGAACTCATTATCAAGGATGAGACATCTTCCGTAATTATAGGTCTCTATGATGATTATTTTTTGTATCTTTGTTTGAACCTGACACACAACATTTTTAAAGGCATGTTTATGTAACTCATAGTTGTTAAAATAATCGTCTATCCAATTAACAGGGGTTTTTCCCATAAGGTTATTAACCGTCTCTATAGATATATTTTGAAGATTATAAAGCTAATCCCCGTGGTTAACAAAGGGGATTGTGGTTTTTCTGACAATTTGACAATCTCCTTTGTTCCCTGCTTGTGGGGATGCAATGGTAACTGTCCCCCGATGGCGGGGGTGCAGGGGGTGGAAAAGTGCAGGGGGTGGACTGGACATCTCCCTCTCTTCCACCACCCTTTCTATTCTCTCTATAACACCGTTCATATTCTTCAATACAGAGAAAGTCAGCTATATATCGCAGCACCGGCCTTTGTCTTCTGAATTGATACCCCTTCATCTAGCTGGCACGCAGGGCGTATTTCCACAGACATGCCTCGGCTTTCGTCATCTCCTTACGCAGCTTGTTTGCAAACGGCTGTAATATTTTGTTGTAGGCATAATTGTTTGCTTTGTCGGCTTTCAATTTTCCAGTCATCGTTTCCACCCCCTGCACCCCCGCCAGCGGGGGACAACCACCCATAAGCGCTAAGTTAAAATTACGGATTAATTTAACCGTGTAATGAATAACGAATGTCGAACAAGGAATTTCGAATTATGAAGTTTTCTTATCCTC
>JANLHY010000500.1 GCA_024653795.1 Candidatus Brocadiaceae bacterium
AACACCGATTTTCACAGGCGTTTAAATCATCATAATAAGCCCTTGATCATGCGGTCCAAATAATTTCTATTGATTTTCCATTAAGCCAGGGTACACGAAAAGAGGATTGTAGTTTTTCCACTCCAAGAAGTACAGGAGTATGGCCTCTTTTTCTTATTTTGATCATAAACTTTTTCCCGTCATATACAACCCTGCCAGGTACATCAATAAACTTTCTAAATACAGTAGGAGCAAGATTGTTTTCAAACCTTCGTAAATCCTTTGCAAACCGGTGATAGAGAGTATCTGCTATCATTGACCATATAATATCAAAATGTATTCGAATCATAAGTGGTGAAGAGAGGGCGTTAAGATTGAAAAAGGCGACCATCTCAGCAAGTTTGTTTTCTATCCTCCAACGCTTGGCATACACTTCCAAAATACGTTGCAATGACAATTCTGTATTATTTGTCAGAATAAAAGTAGGTTTGCTACGGCCATGATCTTTTACTATTATTTGTCGAAAGAAGTTTTTGCAGTCTTTTAACCTGACTTGATTTTCATAAATTGACACCCTTTTATGTTTTCGCTTTGGAATAGGAACGTAAATCTTTTTCCAAACCGCCTTCGGCAGCTCCTCTGTTTCTTTCACAAGCTTTGCATAACGCTTCCGTAACGTTATAAACTTCACCTTCTTTCTTGTCAGGTCATCAAGTATCCTATATGTGGTAAACTTGCAATCAAAAACAAGCGTTTCCGCAACGTTTCCTTTTATGCTTTTCCAGTACTCTACAAATTTATTGATCTCATTGGCTTCTTCCTTGCGTAATATATCCGCCCTTGTATATACAATGGCATTGCTAACGCCATCAGAAGTGAAAATAGTATTGGCCCCTTTCATGGTCTTGCCTTTCGCCCCGCACCAAACCCGTTCCATCTCTGACTCATCGCCATGATGTGGTATGGAGTGAAAATCCAAATTAATGAAACCGTTTCCATAAAAGTCAGGATACTTTTTTTGAAAAATCGAAACTACTTTGCGTTGCAAGTCCATTAACTGCTCTTCTGAACAACGACAAGAATAGGTACACATATACGTAGGCTTCGGAAGAATATTTAATCCTGCAAAAACTCCTAGCCCCGGCTCTTTATCATAAGGACCAATATGACTGAGTCGCTTGCCACCTATCAATTTGAGAAGCAACATTGATAAACAGGCTTGAGTTGCTCCAATATCACTTGATTCAGGTAATTTGCATTTTTTCACTAAATCAAGAATCCCAGATTCTAAAATATAGGGGATAAAAAAGAATACACCTACGCTGGGGCAGTCAACCTGGAATTTTTCAAGTTCAGAAAAATCTAACTCTTGCGCACGTTCAGCGATGGCCTTCCCTTTGGTTGTCTTCCCAAGTTCTTTATTTGTTCTCCTCCTTAGTTTGCCAAAGCCCGCTTGTTTTAGAATGCGCTCAACTGTACTTACTGACAAATGAACGTCCTGTTGTGCTAGGCGGGATTGAATATCAGGGGTTGAAAACCGTTGTTTCCTATAGGCAATGATTTTGTCCTGCACGTCAGAAGATGTTCGCTTTTGTTGAGGCCCTTTTTGCACAGCAGGAAAAAGTTCTATTTTTCCTGTTTTAGCATCTCTGAGCAAGGCATAGACAGTGCTATGTTTGTAATTATATTTTTTTGCAATCATTTCTAAAGATTGCTTTTCAAGAACAATAGCACGAACGGCATCGTACTGTTTCTGCCTTTGTGATGGAGGGTTTTTAAAATATCCAAGAAGATCAACATCTTTTGTCATTAGGGCCTTATTATGATTAATAAATATCTGTGAAAGTAATATTAAATACAGCTATTTGCTGATATTTCCTTGTAAATACAGGGTATATGCAGGTATAAACGCTTGTCCAAGCAGCTTATTACGTTTTTATAATCATCATTGTAGCTTTTTATTCATCAAAGTGCAACCCTAATCACAGAAAAGCTTACTGCCAGGTAGCAAAAAGAATAAAATGCAAAAAACCATCATTTGAGTTACGGCAATAAAGAGATAGCCCAAGCGGGAAAAGGGCTGTACGGTGCGACACAAAATATTAACACGAAAAAATAGCTAAAGGCGTGTAAGCGTGCGGGATCAGAAATGAAAATATTTTAGGGTATTATTGTGATGATTTCAACGCCTGTGAAAATCGGTGTT
>JANLHY010000507.1 GCA_024653795.1 Candidatus Brocadiaceae bacterium
TTTTACAAGTACTTACGGATTCTGATTACAAAAAAGAACCTTCCATTCTTCATAAACAATTGCCTTTGTTCAACTTATAACCGGACACTAGTGATATTACATTGTTATTATGATAATGAGCAAAAATTAGACCGACTCGTTTATTAATGAGCATAAAAATATCTCGTTTGTGTTAGTCGAATAAGGTGTAAAGAATACCTGATAGCTTA
This sequence comes from Candidatus Brocadiaceae bacterium, assembly GCA_024653795.1. Lineage (GTDB taxonomy): Bacteria > Planctomycetota > Brocadiia > Brocadiales > Brocadiaceae > Wunengus. Next base: position 210 of record JANLHY010000507.1, read on the forward strand.
AAAAAACTGCTTTTTATTATAGTAAATTGTGACCAAAATATAACTGAACATAACGTAATCAATCTGCACCATTGTAGTCAAAACGTAGTCAATTCCATCGGAATTGAAAGGAATCCATAGGAATTGACAGGAAACTCCCTTGTACAGTAACTTATTCTATGATAAAATATTGAGGTCATAACAGACACAAACTCAGCTAGTCATAAAAACAAATAAAAATATACAGGGCTCTGCGATTTTAGCGTTCTCTGCGTGAGCTGAACTGTTACGTAAAAAGTTATCAAAAAACTACTTTATGCTGCCTGTAAATACGTAATCATTGCCCGCTACTCCCACGTGACAGTCGATACACGCATCGACTTTGCCTTCTAAGCGTGCTTCCCCATCAGGTTTGTACTTTACCCAGTACCAGTCATGCCCTGCGGGATTGAATCCTCTTGCTTTATACATCACGGTGATTAAGAACAATTTTTTATCATCGGTATAGTTTTCTTTGATGAGAAGTGAACCATCCAGAAACGTGCCTTTTTTATTTACAATGGTATCCAGGGCAATCTTATTTACATACAATTTAAGGATATTTCCGGGAGGCATGGTACTTTCATAAAAGCCCTCTTTGTCGGGCCACGTGGGGTAGTTCTGGTATGGATTTTCAATGGTCATGTATTTCCACAAAGCCTGTGCATTTATTTGGCCTTCTTTATCTAATGTTTGCTTCGCGTAACCCATCCTTACATGATTGCCATAATTGCAGTAATAGAAAAAAGTCGTTGGGTTTTGTCTTTTAAAACCCAACCTAATTTAAGACGTTCACTATAAGTAGGTTCTCGTTTAGAATGAAACGGTTGAACGCCTTATTCCTCGGTATCCTCTGTGGCGCTTTCTTCAGCCGCTTCTTCTTGCGTTTCTATGCCGAGTACTTCTCCACTATCCGTTTCTGCCTTTGTTTCTTCAGGAACAACGCGTGCAACGGAGACAAGCTTATCTCCCTCTTCTATAGCAAAGAGTTTGACCCCTTGTGTATTTCTACCAATGGCGCGAATGGTATTTATAGGTGTCCGGATAACCATACCTTTTGCGGTAATCATTATCAGCTCGTCTGTATCTCGGACATCGATCAGCGCCACGACTTTCCCGTTTCTTTCGGTGGTTTTAATGTTAATGACACCCTGTCCTCCCCGATGATGAGCTGGATATTCTGAGAAATCTGTACGTTTCCCAAAACCATTCTCACAAACCGTCAGGAGGGAGGAATTTTCGTCCACAATTACCATATCCCTGACTTTGTCATTTTCCTTGAGTTTGATGCCTTTCACTCCGTGTGTGACCCGCCCCATAGTTCTGACGTTTTCTTCAGAGAAACGCATGGCCTTTCCCTGCTCAGTGCCGAGGATGATGTCTTGTTTGCCATTTGTTAGTTTGACGCCAATCAGTTTATCCCCATCATCCAGGTTAATGGCAATAATACCACCCTTTTTGGGGTTGCCATAGGCGCTTAATACGGTCTTTTTGATGATTCCATGACTGGTAGCCATGACCAGCTGCCGTTCGTCAAAATCCCGCGCGGGAATAAGGGAGGATACGTTTTCACCCTCCTTGAATTCCAACAGGTTAATCAGCGCTCGTCCTTTGGACGTACGTCCCATTTGCGGAATATCATAAACCTTTAGCCAGTAAACCCGCCCCTGGTCAGTAAAGAACAAGATATAATCATGGGTAGACGCCACAAAGAGATGTTCTATGAAATCCCCTTCTTTCATGTCAGCGCCGGTAACGCCCTTGCCGCCGCGATGTTGTTTCCGGTAAGCAGTCAGAGGCAGTCGTTTAATATATCCTTCGTGGGTGATAATGACGGCCACATTTTCCTCTGCAATGAGGTCTTCTATATTAAATTCCGTTGTCGCTGCGACAATCTCCGTGCGGCGTTTGTCACCGAAGCGTTCTTTAATTTCCACGATATCTTTTTTGATGATATTCAGCACTAACTTGTCACTCGCCAGAATTGCCTGATATTCTTTAATCTCAGCGCATATTTTTTTGTATTCTTCCTCGATCTTTCCCTGTTCGAGTCCGGTCAACCTCTGGAGTTTCATATCCAGGATTGCATTGGCCTGAATTTCTGAAAGAGAAAATTGGCTGATGAGTCCCTGTCGTGCAGTCTCGACCGAATCAGAATTCCTGATTAATTTGATAATTTTATCGATATTTTGGAGAGCGATCTTCAGCCCTTCCAGAATGTGTGCCCTTGCTTGTGCCTTTTCCAGCAAATACTTAGTTCTGCGCAGGATAATGACCTTTCGGTGCTCGATATAGTAGACCAGCATTTGCTTGAGATTCAGTGTCTCTGGCCGATTGTTGACAAGGGCAATCATGATGATACTGAAGCTGTCCTGGAGTTTTGTGTGCTTATAAAGCTGATTTAAAACAACTTCTTCATCCTCCCCCTTCTTCAAATCGATGACCAGACGGCTCCCTTCCCGATCACTTTCATTGCGGATATCAGAAATGCCTTTGAGTTGTTCTCCCCGTACCAATTCGGCAATACGTTCCAGGATATTATCCCTATTAAGCTGATAGGGTATCTCCGTCACGACGATACTCTTTTTCCCACTATTAGAAGTTTCCACATGTGCCCGTGCACGCACCGTAATCGTTCCGCGACCTGTCCGGTACCCTTCTTTGATTCCTTCCGTACCGCAGATTAACGCCCCGGTGGGGAAATCAGGGCCTTTGATGACCTGCATTAAGTCGTCAATGGTTACATCAGGGTTATCAATAACAAGGGTAATGCCGTCACAAATTTCGTTGACATTATGCGGAGGAATACTCGTAGCCATGCCGACTGCAATACCAGAACAACCATTACAAAGTAGATTTGGGAATTTCGAGGGAAGGACTTTGGGCTCCGTTCGTGTGTCGTCGTAATTGGGTACATAATCAACGGTTTCCCTCTCCAGATCTTCCATGATGGTCATGGCAACTTCCGTCATGCGGGCTTCTGTGTAACGCATGGCTGCTGGCGGGTCTCCATCGATAGAGCCGAAATTTCCCTGGCCTTTTACGAGGGGATATCGGTAGTTAAAATCCTGTGCCATACGGACGAGGGTAGGATAAACCACCTGCTCGCCGTGTGGATGGTAGTTACCGGTTGTGTCACCGGCAATCTTGGCACATTTCCTGAATTTAGAGCGAGGGCCTAAGCCGAGGTCATTCATGGCAACAAGGATGCGTCTCTGCGATGGCTTTAGTCCGTCCCTTACATCCGGAAGCGCCCGGCTCATGATGACGCTCATGGCATAACTCAGATACGAATCCTTCATCTCTTCTTCGATGAACAACTCTTTTATGTTTTCTCTTCTTTCTACCATGTATAATTACCTCGGATATCTCAAAATTTCTCCTGTATTACCATATCGAAATTGTTACTTTTATTCTAATTGTTTGATATCGCTCAAATCTTTTGGTCGGCGAGCGGCTTTCTTGTTTTTGATTAATTGTTTTTTCCCAATAAAATAAACAGGAATCTTAGATTCGTCCACGAAACCTCTTGTTTTATTTTTCCATACTTCATTCCAAGTTACCCCAGAAATAGAGGCTAGTATATCTATTCTTATCGGGGCGTAACCCAGCCTAATCATCTCACGGCCAGCAAAAAAATTATTCCAGTTAACCACTGAAGCATCAAATCCAAAGTCAGATAGAACTCTTACCATTTTAGCAGTATTACCAGTTGTGGCTTCTACAAAAATATCCAAGTCGTTAGTGTAACGAGGTTCCGTATAACATCCTAAAGCATAAGCGCCTACTATTACATATTTAACTTTGTGGCAATTTAACAATTTTAAGAACTCTTTGAAGTTTTTGTCCACGGGGGTTTATCCCTTTAAATAAACAATAATTTAACCATAATTGTTTACGCGCTTCTACTCTTTCCTCCATAGATGCGGAAGCCCAATATTTTTTATCATCTGCATCCATTTCTTTAAAACTTTTGTATAACTTTAAGAATTTTTTTCTCTTACGATTCATCTTTTGAATTTCTGGCATTTTATATCATTAAAATTAAGTGGTAACAAATGGATTATATTTTTTTTCTTCTGCAATGGTTGTTGATGGACCGTGACCGGGATACACGATGGTCTTTTCGTCCAGCACAAATAATCGTTCCTTAATAGCCCGGATTAACTTTTTCTCACTGCAACCGGGAAAGTCCGTCCGCCCAATACCTTCCTTGAAAAGGGTATCTCCTGAAAATAAAACAGGAGGCTGTCCATTTTCCTGATTTTTACTGTATAGACATATTCCACCGGGGGTGTGTCCGGGTGTGTGGATTACCTCAAACGTATACCCATCTATAGTAACCGTGTCGCCATCCTTGAGTAATCGGTCGGCCGAGGGGGATCGCACTGTTATGCCCCCATAGAAGGCAGCAAGAATGGAGAGGTTTTTTGCTGGATAGGGCAGCATGTCCTGGTCTTCTTCATGCACACAGAGCTGGATGTCCGGGAAAGCCACTTTTAGCCGGCCATTGGCGCCGATATGATCGCCATGTCCATGGGTGATCACAATGAATTTGGGAATCAGATGTTTATCTTTTATAAAGGCGATAATGGTTTCTGCGTCTGCGCCCGGGTCGATAATCATTGCCTCCGCAGAAACATTTCCCGTAACAATATAACAACATACCTGCAAAGGCCCTACATTTATCTTTTGGATACGCATGCCTCACTTTCTACCTTTTCTTTAAGTAATCTTCGATCAAATCCTTTAGTTCGCAGGGGCCTTTATTATCCAACAGTCCGATAATCTTTCGTTCTCTTTCCGCATTCTCTACTGCATCAGAGGCGTGTGCGGCATTCTTCATGATGTCTTCTCCATAAATCCTGCGAACTTTGCCAGGCTCACCTTTTTTCGAGTCGGTTGGTCCCAGGATATTTCTGATTTTGTTAATTGCATCTGGTCCACGATACAACAGGGCAAGGCAGCGCGCAGTGCCAGGCTTCTTCTTGTCTGCGGCTGAAGCTTTAGCGGGGTCTAGTCCTGTCATATACTGTATGATCTTATTAAATTCATGCCGTGCATTTATATCTTTTAGTTGGTCTGACAGTTGTTCTGCATGGGTATTAATGATTGCGCCTGGAACTTCGAATGAAAATGTAGATTTAAAGGTTTCTTTGAGTTTGTCGGCAATCTTTTCCGGCTTGGGCTTTAATTTTTCCCGAAAGATATTTATTAATGGGCCATAAAACTCTTCAGCCTGGGCAATGCTCATCCTCAGGAGCTTTAATCCAACAATATACAGGCCGGTTCTTGAAAACATATCGATGATATTTCCCGGCAACGGACTTTGTTCTTCAAAGGGTTTCAGGATAACTAACGTAGTTTCAGCCTTGACCCCTTCGGGAAACTTAACAATATCTTCCAGAACGCCCCCGTCTTTTGGTAAATATTCAGCGAATAAGGCAAGTTGTTTGTTGTTGGTTACAGTATCCGCCGAGGAAACCACAGACGGTTCAAAATATTCGACTTTGCCGTCAGAACTTTCTACAAAATCTCCAAAACTCCCACGAATGGTATGTCCCAGGAAACTGGTAATAGGCCCAATAACATCGTCCTTTAACTTTTCGATAGCGTGAGGTCCTTTAAAGAAAAGCAGTACCGTTCGGTTGGTGATCCCAAATTTATTTTGCTTGCGAAAGTTGGTATTGATGTAGTTAATCATAACCTTTTTCCAGGCAGGTTTTATATCCTGTTCTTCGATGGTTGCACAATATTTATCGACAAAGGAATCGCTCGGCGCAAACATGGTTGCTCCGATAATTTCAAGATTCGTCAATGAAAGCAACCGTCCCAGGATACCACCGGTACGGCTCTTTAAAAGGCTGTAAGGAGTAATCAATGCGTAAGTCAGTTCATCTGCCATAAGTTTGTTTATCTTCGAAAATCAGAGTAAGGTAATGATCAGGTAAATATTCGGCCACCAAGGCGCAAAGGCACAAAGAAAAATGTAATAGTTCACCGCGGAGGACACAGAGTTGGGGTTGTCTAAAAAGTCCTTAAACCATACGACAGGTAGGGGCTGAAGATTTTCAGCCCCTACGTATGGTACGTTTATAAGACTTTTTGGACAGCCCCTATGCGATCTCCGCATTCTCAATGGTGAGATGAACTGTAACCATCTTCTATTCAGGCTGTAATCTTGTTATTCCTTTGTGACTTAGTGTCTTTGTGGCTAATAATAAAAATAAAATTTTAGCACAATAAATTAGGCAGGTCAAATACTTTTAAGCTGATAAAAAAATTTGGAACCACAGAGGGCACCGAGATACTGTCCCTCGACACGATTGTGTGGGGATGTTCAAGGGAATTTTCTTCATATAAGTCGTAAAGCGGTTACGGTAAAGAGGCCCGTTTCGTGATACGTCATTCGGAAATCGGAAAGTTGAACCGATAGACGCTTGACGAACTGCGATACGTATCTCGTATCCGTTTCCTTAAATACCTTTGACAAAAAATCGTAAATATTTTTGACGATTTTCTACCATATGTGGATACTCGTGGTATGAAATCTATGCAAACAGCAAAACCTGTCTCCAACAGGTACACGATCAGGAATTTCAATCTGGTAGGGACAATTCATGAATTGCCCCTACATGCAAATAAAATAGTCGCTGAAGGCCTAACTTAGGGAATCTGTGACAGATATGCAGGAAGCAAGGGGGCAGCCTCAACGAGGTGTTAGGCAATTTTCAACATCTTGTTGGCATAGTCTTTTCCTGCTGTTGGGGGAGGTAACGGTTTTCCATCTTTTTTATAAAGCTCAATTGTTTCTTCAACTATTTCACATAGTTCTGCGAATACCTCTTTTTCATTGTTACCATGACAACCTCCGTAAAACAGGCACGGGCAACTGCCAACATAGCATTGATCTTCATCAGACCACTCAACTATTTTCACATAGTGCATACTGTCTTTCATCTTCATTCCTATAATTATCAGCATACTATCGTATGAGATGGTGGGTGTCAAGCAAAACGCGATAGAGTTATGCCGGAAACTCCTTTATTTCCTTCCTTAAAAAGAAACAATGATCATTACAAGGAAGATACTTGCACATATGCTTATAAAATATATAAACAGGGAAATAGATTTATCGAATCTTATAAATTGGGCAGAGGATATGATCGTTGACGCTAACTTTGAAGATGAGCATTTTGAACTTTTACGAGATATTCTTGCCAGGATAGGGTTTGCAGACGTGCGTGAATTTGGGCTTAGCTGGGATGATTGTTCCGATTATCTTCATAAGCTTGGATACGATATAAAAGTAGCGGTGTCGGAAGTATCATAATCCAACGATCCGGAAGAGAAATGCGGGGCAAGGCTTTTAACCTTGCAGAGTAGCTTCTGGAAATTTAAAATGCCCGGCGAAATTACCAATAGCCTCCCGTTGCAAATGGTCTTGTTGATCGCCAGCAAACTCTACTAAAGGGGGCATATTTGTTTGATAATTTGGAACTGTTATGTGTATTTATCAACTTTAATTTGACCGACCGGAGTGTAACGTTTGAGCTAAGCGGCGTGGCGGCTTTCCATGCCACGTCCGCCTTGAGCGACTTGTTAGGTGTTCTTTCTTTCAATGGCTTTTTCGATAAGTTCTTTTACAAATTCAGGAATTGTCTGCCCTGAGTCTTTAGCGTCAATTTTCAGTTTTTTGTATTGTTCTACTTCCTTGCCTTGCCATATCAAATCAAGCCGTCTAACCTGTCGCATTGCAACATGAGAATACTCTTCGGGATATGCCCAGTAACAAGAAAGACAAATTTCCTTCTTTTTCAGTGTCTGCCAATTTTCGCAGTGTTCGCATGACCAAGACTTTGCACGATTTGCAGAACCGGAAAGCAACATGAAATCATCTGGATTTTGTTCGACGCTTTCACCGTCACCACCAACCTCGTAAGGCACGCGGTGGTCTATCTGAAGCTCGCCTTCATCCATATCTTCAAGATAGATAAAGCATTTACAACCATATTTCTCGATGAGATATTCTTTAATTTTCTTGGAAAGACCAGTTCGCCCGGACAACTTCCTGAACCTTTTCTTACTTACATCTCCAAAGCGATATGCCGCAATTTTCCTGCCGTCAGAACCTGTTACACGAAAAGTCTCAAGTGGAATACCATGCTCTCTCGCATCTCGAACCGCTCTTGGAGGGTGGTTATACCCGTATTTTTCTTTCAATTCTTCTGTTGTGATATGCCCATGCTTTAAAATATGGTCAATAACCGTCTTGGGACGTTTCGCGGTAACAGTCCTGCAAAGATCAAGGAATTCTTTTGGATATTTTTGCGGCATAACGTCTTCTGGTCTCCATCAGAACAAGTTGTTTTGTTTCCCGTTTTCTGTGGAAATACGGTGAAGCTTTAACCTCGATGGCTAAGCGTGGTGATAAATATAAAGATTCAACGGTAATAGCATCGCGTCCAAGCAAAGTTGCCTGAGAGGAGCGGCCTGCTTCTAACTCAATTAGGGTAAGGGAAAGGCGCTCAGGTAGGCGATTGCCAAAGGTCTTATTGCCTGTCCTCCCATCGTAGCTGACTGCATAACGGATCTGACGGACATTCAATTCTGATAATGCTGCTAAAAACTCCTCATAAGATATACCTGAAAAATAGCGCGAATCTCTATCGCCGCATACTCCCTGATAAGGAGGGTCCATATAAACAACATCATCCTCATTGACATTTGATAGAACATCTTTGTAGTCAAGTGATGATATTACAGATTTCCCTTTCAATAGGGTAGAAACACCAAAAATATTATCTCTCATTGTTTCTGGACGTGTACCGTGACGCCTCTTGTCGGGGCTCTGATTAAACAGTCCTTCAGTATTGTATCGCACGGAACCTTTTGCACAACGCGCAAGCAAATAAAGGAATAATCTGGGGTCTCCTGTTCGGTTGAAATCTTCCCTAACACGATAATAATGTTCTATTGTATCATCATGCTGTTGATTCCAAATTGTTTCGTAATAATTGGCTATTTCTACAGGGTGGTTAATAATTAAGCCAAGCAATTCAGCAAGGGGCTTGTTTAAGTCATTTATCCAATATGAATTAGCCTTTCCTCTTGCAGCGCATGCTATTGAAATTGCCGCTGAGCCGGAAAAGGGTTCTACAAGTCTTGGAAATTTAATAGGAAAGTAGCGAAGAATGATTGATGCAAGGCTTCTTTTGCTTCCCTGATATTGTATTGGATGCGGTAGTTTCATGTTATAAATTCCATTTTGCCGTTTTTATATTATACACTTAACATTTATTTTTATCTTTCATTCTGCAAATTTCTGCATATTTCGTTTGATATAGCGTATGCCAGCTAAAATCAGCAGTATCACACCGAATATTTGGAGATATTTTTAATATAATATTACCTAACAATTGCGGTCGGACACAGATAAACACTGATTTACACTGATTTTTCAACGACATAAATAATCACAGGTAATCACCTAATGGGTGAGTTAAACAAAAGAATTAAGTCATTATTTTATCTGCGCTTATCTGTGTTAATCTGTGTCCCATTGCAGAATTTAGGTATAAAGTAAATTGAGATTGTTTTTTAATCTTACCGGTTTGGATTGGGAGACACAACGGTGTTGAAAGTAGGAATTATCGGCGCCACGGCCTATACAAGCCTTGAACTTATAAAAATCCTCCTGCGTCATCCAGAGGTGAAGATTACGTATCTCGGTGTGCGACGGACTGGCCGTCCGAAGATATCTGATATTTTCCCGGCCTTAAAAGGACTGCTTGATATGCCCTGTGAAACGATTGAGCAGAAAGAAATGCCGGGAAATATCGACCTTGCCTTTATTACCTTGCCGCCGACCATCTCTATGCAGTACGTCCCGCTTTTTATCCAGAAGGGGATCAAGGTTATAGATTTTAGCGCCGATTACCGTTTCCGTGATAAATCGCTTTACGAAAAGTGGTACAAGGCGCAGCATACAGACAGCAAAGGTATAGAGACAGCCGTGTACGGCCTTCCAGAGCTTTTTCGGAACGAGACAAGAAAGACTAATCTAGTGGGCAACCCCGGCTGCTATACCACTGCCACAATATTGGCGTTAGCTCCCTTGCTTATGAAAGGGCTTGTCCATTCAGAAGATATAATTGTGGATGCCAAGTCGGGTATATCAGGGCGCGGGCGTGAACCCAAAGAGGATACGCACTATTGCGAATGTAACGAAAACATCGAAGCATACAGCGTGGGAGGACATCGCCACAGTCCGGAAATCGAACATATCCTGTCCATCAAAACAAACCAAAAGGTTTCTATCCAATTTGTCCCGCACCTCATTCCCATGAATCGTGGCATTCTGTGCACCGTCTATGCCAAACCGAAAGGAGGGGTGAACGGCCGTTCGTCCCTGCATGACGATGAGGTACATAAACTTTACAGGGAATTTTACGGTAAAGAACCCTTCGTTCGCCTCAAAGAAGGCAACGAAATGCCCAGGACGAAAGATGTAATTTACACAAACTTCTGCGATATTGCTACAAAGGTAACCGAAAACCGCATCATCATCCTTTCTGTTATAGACAACCTCATCAAAGGCGCATCAGGCCAGGCCGTGCAGAACATGAACGTCATGTGCGGATTTGATGAAAAGATGGGATTGTTATAAGCAAAGCATCTGCAGATTGTTCCTTGCATGTCATTCCCGCATGCTTTTAGCGGGAATCCAACCCATTTATGACGCATCTGGATTCCCGTTTACACGGGAATGACAAAATAATAGAAAATTGCTGCCAAAGGCAGCCTAATTTATGACGAACGGAAAAAAGCAGATGCCGTAGATTGCATCTCAGGGATATAGAGGAAATCGAGGTAACGATTTTACAGTTTTATTTATTTTTCAAGTAAGAGCGCCTTAAATTCTGCCTGAACAAAGTGGTCATCAGCAGCAAGGGCATCGTGTATCTACAAATATTTTCTTGGGCATTATCGTTTATCAGTTCCGTAGAGATAGTGATCGTGATTACGCGCCCAATCTTCGATACCTACATCCGTAGCGGATTCTGCTATCTTATCAAAAACACTATTTTAAGTCAGTAAGTCTTTTTAAGAGTATATCTTCAATATTTTGACGTGAATCCAATATTGATAAAACGTATACGCTTTTCCCCGATATTCTGTAAATTACTCTCCATGGAGATATTATTAATTCACGGTATTGTAAGATTCCATGATCCCGTAACTCCTGAACGATACGACCCCGTTCAGGTAGAGTATAGAGGCTGGAGGCTTTTTGTCTTATCTTTTTGAAAACATTTGATGCGTTAACAGGGCTGTCTTCGGCAACATATTCAATAATATTTCTTAGATCATTCTCAGCAACATGAGACCATATAACTTCATATTTGTCGCTCATTTCAACTTTGCTTTCAGCATGGTATCAATCCCTTTAAACACATCCTCCTGGGATTTTGATTTACCGCTCCTTATGTCCTCTTCGCCTTGGGAGATCAGCTTTAATATCCCAATGGCATTCCGCATATTCTCATAACTTTTAGGATCTTGCAGTACGGCCTTAGGCTCCCCGTTTTGGGTAATGATAACAGGCCGATGGGTTTCATTTATTTGTTTTAGCAAGTCGGCTGCTTTTGCCTTAAGAAAGGTAACTGGTTTTATATCTGTTTTAATATTCATTTTACCACCTCCGGTCCTTTTATGGTACCAAATTAAGACCGTATGTCAAGGTCAATCTTTTTATAGCATGCTGTAAGCCACAAGAGGATGGCCCGATAGCCAAAGGTTTGTGAAGTCAATAGGACACAGCATGGTACCAAAGAAGGTACTTGCCAGGGGCGTAAGGAATTCATCGTTCAAGCATGTCCTCATATAAATGGAGGATAATTCCTAGCGTATGCTGAAATAAAGATTTCCCCCTCGCCTCGTAATAAATTCTCAAACCTTATAACGAAATATAGTCGTGTTTTTCACCATAATTCTATTCATTTTTGGTTGACATCATACAATTTATATTTTGTAATTTTCATTTTTCACTTCCGGCTTGTTCGGGTTAGGTGAATAGCGATACAAATCTTCTATTGTGTCAATATCTACTAATGTCTTCAAAATACTGCACGATAAATTATTTTTCTGTATTTTTTCCATTGTCTGCTCAAATACCCGATCTGTGCTCCAGTCAATATCAACAAATAAATCAGATGCAGGTCTTGACATACCTAAGAGGTAGTAACCGCCATCCTTGCACGGCCCGATAACAATATTTTTCTCTTTTAAAATGTCAAAGGCGTTTTCAATCAAGGTCGCATCTATCTCTGGACAGTCCGTCCCTATGATTATGCATTTTTTACAGCCTTTTTCTTGCAATATTTGTCTAAAGGCATTAGATATCTTTTCTCCCAAATTCCTGCCTTCTTGAGGGCTAAACTGTGTCTTTACTCCCCGATTGCCATGTATGAAGGGTTTTAGCCAATCCATAATTTCCGTTTCCTTGTCAGCAGGTGTGAAAAAGATATGTACATCATATGTTCCTGGATTTTTCGTAAAAATGTTTTTGATAACATTTTCAGCAAGTGATTTGTAAACCGCACATGCCTTTTCATCCCCAAGAGCCTTTGCCAGGCGGGTCTTTACCTTTCCAGGTTCAGGATATTTTATAAAAACAATTAAGGCATTTTCCATTTTCACCGCATAGCTTTGGAAATATATTCCCTTAAAGCCTCTTGCCAGGGTCGCATTTTCTGGCCGGTTGTCGTGGTATATTTTGTACCGTCCAGGGAAGAGTTCCGGGGAACCCTGGCGGCACGTTTGTAATCTGCGGTTTTTAGAGGAAGAATGGATACCTGATTACCCGTTAATTCAAAAATCTTTTGCGCCCACTCATAGCGTGAACACGTTCCCGAATTTGTCACATGATATATACCCCGGAGGTCTTTCGAGATAGCAGTTCGTATTGCATCCGAAAGGTCTGTGGTATACGTGGGACTTCCGTGCTGGTCGGTAACGACGGACACCGAACGGTTTTTCCTTCCCAGTTCCAGGATGGTAGTTACAAAATTCTTTCTATAAGGACCAAAGAGCCATGCAGTTCTGATAATGACGCAATTGCCATTTATTTCCTGTACGGCAATCTCTCCTTCAAGTTTTGACTTGCCATAGACGGAGAGGGGATGGGGTTTGTCGGTTTCGAGGTAAGGCTCATTCTTCATGCCGTCGAATACATAATCGGTGCTGATATGGATAACTTTTGCCCCTGTTTGTTTCCCTGCCAGCGCTACATTTCTCGCCCCACGGGCATTGACAGCAAATGCCTCAGAAATCTGTGTTTCGCATGCATCTACATTTGAAAACGCAGCGCAGTTGACAATGACATCCGGCTTGACTTGCGCAATAAATTTTGCGGTATCCTCACCGTGCGTGATATCCGCATGCTCACGATCCACAGCAATAACCTCGTTGCCAGAATTTTGGGGATCAGAAAGGCTGGATAATCGATTGACGAGGTCTCTGCCAAGCATGCCATGGGAACCAATAACGAGTATTTTCATGAATGAATTGTATCCAGATGCATCTGATACACACGTTTGTATTCTCCCTCCCCTGACATGAGGGATTCATGACTACCTGCTTCAACGATGCGCCCCTTTTTCATTACAATAATTCTGTCGCAATGTTGTATGGTAGAAAGACGATGGGCGACAATAACGGTCGTCCTTCCAATGATGAGGTTGTTCAGTGCGTCCTGCACCAATTTTTCGGATTCATAATCCAGTGATGAAGTCGCTTCGTCTAAGAGTAAAATAGGCGCGTTTTTCAAGATGGCGCGGGCAATGGCGATCCGCTGACGCTGGCCGCCTGATAATTTTACTCCTAATTCGCCAACGACGGTATCATAGCCCTTGGGGAGACTCATAATGAAGTCATGGATATTGGCAGCCTTCGCTGCAGATTGAACATCTTCCACTGTGGCATTCTTTCTCCCATAAAGGATATTTTCATAAAAGCTGCGGTTGAAAAGAAATGTCTGCTGGGTAACAATTGCAGTGTGTTCAAGGAGTGATTCGCTTTTGATCTTTCGAATATCTGTTCCATCAATTTCAATGCTGCCCTTGACCGGGTCATAAAAACGCGTTATCAGATTTATAATGGTTGATTTCCCTGCACCGCTTTCACCCACGATTGCGAGAACCTCTCCTTTGTGAATGGTAAGATCAATATCCTTCAATATGAATTCTTTGCTGCCATCGTAAGAAAAACTCACATTCTTGAAACAAATGCCTTCTTCAATTTTCTCCAACGTTACGGCCTCCGGATCGTCTTTTATCGTCGGCTCTATTGTGAAAAGCTCAAAAACCCTGTTTACACCGGACAGAGACTCCTGTAAACTCGCATAGCTCTTGGCCAATTTCTTAACGGCAGTGATTACCATAAACCCGGTAGCTGTTATGAATCCGGCGAGTTCGCCGGGCGTGATTTTTTTGGACATGACCACATAGCCGCCCAGACTGACAATAGCAGCGAGTGCCAAAGTATACACGAATTCACTGGTGCTGGTATTGAGCGCCTTTGCCTTGACCATCTTCAACCTTTTCCTGAAGAATCGTTCACTGATGTCGTGGATTTCACGGCTCTCTTCGGCCTCCATCTTAAATGCCTTTACAATCCTGATCCCTGCAAACATCTCCCGCATGGCGTCCGTGAGGTCTGAGAGATGCTTCAAACTCCCCTTCCCATGCTTCTTGATCTTCCTGCCCATCACCAGCACAGGCACGAATATGATGGGAAAGGCAATCAGGGTCAACAAAGAGAGTTTCCAGCTAAAATAAAATGCCAGCACCAGCCCGCAGATCAACTTCATAGGTTGAAGCAGTATTTCATCAAAAAGGATTGTGATCCCTGACTGTGTGACGGCCATGTCATTCGTTAATCTGGACAACAGGTCGCCGCTCTTTCTATTTTCGTAGAAACTCAGGGGTTGCGGGAGTAAGTGGTCGCATACCTTGTTACGAATATCCACAACCACAGACCACATGACACGGTTTCTGGAATATTGCTGAAAATAGCAGGAGAAAAAAATAATGGGGGCAAGGATTGCCATCACAATGCCAATACTCGTAAACGAACCAGTCGCACGTTTTTGTATGGATTCTATAAACTTGAATTTGTTGAATACCTGTTTTTTAAGCTGTTTAACGAGTGACGGGCTCTCATGTTTCTGCGGGGTCTGGTCTATATCGATCCTCGGCAGGGCGGTTATTTTTTTTGTGTCCCCCCTGATCAATTTGTCTATGATAGGTTTGATTAATGAAATCTGGACGCCGCTCGTTGCGGTATAAATGACCATACTGATAATGGCCAAGAGCATATATCTCCAATATGGCATTGCAAAGGACAGCAACTTGGCACATTCACTAATAAGTGAGTTTTTTATCATGAGTTTCCCGATGATTATAAAAAATAATGAAGTCGTAAAAAGGTTATTTTCTCAAGGTGGAGGATTAAAGCCAGGCGTAGGCCTTATCGCAAAAACATGGTGTAGATTTATCGTTATAACTTGAATTATGGGAAAATCTTATCACATCGGTGTATATTTTTCAATAAAAGAATTTGTGCTGACACAACGTATCGTATTATAATGATAAATACTTTGAATTTATTTCGGATTTCGTGCTTCGGATTTCATCACTTCCGACTTTCGATTCCTGGGGAAAGGATAAGTTTTGCAATGCCCTGAAGGATTTTGGTTATTCATTTATACTGCCAATGGGGGCTTATTATATCTTCCCAAAAACTCCCGGAGATGATCTCGTATTTGCCCAAGAGCTCGCCAACGAAGGAATACTGGTGCTTCCAGGGAAAAGCTTCGGAAGAAGCGGATACATCAGAATCGCCTTCTGTGTTAAAAAGGAAACCATTAAAAAATCCCTCCAGGGGTTTAAGAAGGTCAAAGATTTTTTCAACTTTTTAGGACACTTCAGTTGTGCATACGCAGCCTCATTCAAGGGGATAGCCGGTGTCCTCGCCTCCTACAATAAGTAAGGTAGGGGCAGTAACACGGGCCAGGTATTCCATGGCGAGATCCGGACGTCCTCCACGAGAAACTACGGCAGCAATTTCTTGAGGCTCTCGTGCGGCTGCCTGAAGGGCGGCAGCGGCGCCTGTGCTTGCCCCAAAATACCCCATCAATAATCCCCGAGTTTCTGGCTGTTGGCGTAACCAGTGTACATTAATTAAAAGACGTTCAGTCAGAAGGTCTATGTCGAAAACCTTTCGGCGATCCTGGGCTTCGGAATCTTCAAGGAGGTCTACCAGTAACGTGGCGATACCTGCATCCTGGAGAATCCTGGCAACAAAGTTGTTTCTGGGACTAAAACGACCGCTCCCACTGCCGTGGGCAAAAACGACTGCTCCTATTGTCTGAGGAGGCAAACCCAGAATACCATAGAGATGCACAGTGCCTGCAGGGATGACAACTTCTTTCTCATTCTTTTCCAAAGTCTTTTGGCGACTCATACAATAAATACACCCCCTCCTGTCTCAAAGAGTCTTTTTATGAACTTACGGGCTTCTAAGTTTGAACCGTGCCCAGTTACGGTGGAGAATCGCTATGGCCTCTTCATCCTCCACTTGATCAAAGTTGCGATACCACTCACCCACAGCATTAAATGAAAATGGCATACTAAGACAGATCGTTTCGTCTTCTTCGTTGATGATAGAAATGTGATCTCCGTTCACCACAGCGCCGATTCCCAGTTCAGGCTGAAAGGGAGCCCGTAACTTGCGGACAATAATTACATCCAGGGATGCAGACATGGCTTCAGCAACCTCATCGGCTACCACAAGCCCTCCACGCGGGATTCCAAGTACCACGAGCGGCTGATTGAGATTTTTTCGTTCGGCCAGGACTTTAGCCAAACGGCGGCCTGCATCACGTCTGTCTTCAAAAATTATATCATCCATCATACCCTCCGATTACGATTAAAATACACCTTCCCACTTTTATATGTCAATACTATAATTTCCAAACTACGTAACTGTTTATGAGATTCTCGTTGACAACAAAATGGATATGCGGTAAACTTTTTGAAGATATTTTTGAGAATAAATTTTCATACTTTGTCATTCCTACTCCTGCTTCCACAGGGGTAAACATGTCCCGCAATTAAGATACGAGGAATGAGAATAGATTTTAGTAGTTACCAAAGTTTTTAGCCTTTGATACCATGCATAACACCACTCACAATAATACATGAGTTTAAACTATTACTTCCCTACATTTAATAAACTATGTTCGTTAAACTTCGTACAGATTTTTTTAATAAAAACCTGTTTCCATTCCTTATTGCCGCATCCCTCGCTATCCACGGGATTATCATCTTCCTGACTCCACAAGGATATCAGTTTCTCAGTTTTAAATCGCTTCGAGACAGTTTTATCCGTGAACCGAGTGAATATGCAGTTGCTCTGGAATTTGAGGATGCTGATACTCAAGTAGAAGAGACATCCTTAGATACTAAACAAGACCAGAATGAAGACGAGCTGAAAAAAGAAGCCCAAAAAAAGAAATACAAAATTTTTACCGATACTTCCGATAACACAGAAGACGAAAAGCCAGGTGTTGAAAGCGATAAAATCGGTGAAAAGGGTTCTGTAGCAAAGGACAATTTTCCTGACAGTGACCAACCGGTCAATAACAAACCTCATGCCGAAGGGCGCTCCAAGGCTCCGCTCATGGGCAAGGGAGGGAATCCCTTGCCTGGCGATGATAAGCAACCGCCGCAAGAACAGGAAACCACGGCACAGGCGTTTATCGCTGAGGATAGTCCATACGATAGAAATTCTTCGCCGCGATATGCGAACCTTCCCCAGGGGTTAGAAAAGCAGGAAGAGCCTGCGAAACAGCCTCAACTACCGCAACCCCAATCGGTATCTGAAGAACACAAGAAAAAGACGGGGGAGGCGGAGACAATAAAACAAGAAAAGATGATAAAAACAGAAACCACGACACAAGCGCCAAAAAGGGAACGGCTCACTATCGGACGCGGCGTCGTGCAGGAAGAGGCGGTGGAAGCGTTGCCAAATAGTGAAGGGGTTTTGTTTACCGATAAACAGGACGACACAAGCAATGAATCTGAGAAAAAAGAGGAATCATTGTCATCGTCGCTTCAGGAAGAGGAAATTGAAAAAAAGGACGAGGTAAAGTCAGAAAAACTCGCAGAAACAAAGGAAACGAAGGATGCGGCAGCGCTTAAACCAGAAGCGCCGGTACCTTCATGGGAAATGTCAAGTGTCGAACCGCAACGCAGGCTTGAAATGGGATTGGATGAGCAGGAAAGTCCCAGTGAATTAAAGAAACCCAAGGTTTCCTTTAGTGTCAATGCAAAGCAAGAAGGAGCAAACAAAGATCCGGCGCTCTTTGAGGATACGATATCCAATGCGGCAATCCCGGGCGCGCCTTCTTTCAACGTACAAAAACACGAATATGCCCATTATTTCAAGCATATTCGTGATAGAATATCGCTCTATTGGTTCCTTGGATACGGGACCCGCGCTGAGATAAAACTGGAGACGAAAGACGATAAACCGATCATTATAGAATTTAAAGTCTTACCCGATGGTTCTATTGACGATGTAAAGATAGCGGATGACGCCGGGAATTTTCAACTGGCTTCGAGGCTTGTGTCCTCGATAGAAAAAGCAGCGCCGTTGAACCCGTTTCCATCCAATATCAAGGAACCGTCAATTGATGTAAAATTTAATTTCTACTTTTTCTAGGAGGGAGTAATACTTTGGAATGGCTAATAGGTGGTGGTCCAATAATGATACCACTGTTAATTTGTTCTATTTTATCACTTGCAGTCATCATCGAAAGGGCAATAAATCTTCGCAGGGACAAGATATTAAGACCTGAAATCATACAGACCATAGAGGCACTTCGTAGTCAGGAAGATATACCCTTTGCGATTTCCAAATGCGAGGTAATACCAGGACCCTTTTCAAACCTGTTGAGACGAACCCTTATGAATAACCACCTTTCGCGGGAAGAAAAATTTATTGATATTCAAGCCGCCGGCAGGCAGGAAACGAAGGCGCTTGAAAAGAGGCTTCTGGTTCTGGAAGTCATTACCGCAGTAGCTCCCTTATTAGGATTACTGGGGACGGTATTGGGACTGGAAGATATCTTTGGAATTATATCAGAACTGGGGCTGGGGCAGGCCAAGGCCTTTTCCGGCGGGCTTGCAGAAGCCATCAGAACCACGGTGTTTGGGCTCTTTATTGCAATTCCAAGTTTGGTTGCGTTTAGCTATTTTGACAAAAAGGTGGATACCTTTGTTCTTGAAATGGAAGAATACTCCATGCACATCTTGAATAAACTTTATCCGGCTAAAGGATTTGATAAAAAGTAAGTACCCTTTTGAATTAGGCTGCCTTTGGTAGCGACTTTTAAGCTCCCCTCTAGAAAGAGGGGCTGGGGGTGTGTTGCGGAAAACTTACACACCCCTCTTTTTAGAGGGGAATCAAAAAAGTTTGAAATTCCTGAACATTAAATAAAACTATGCGATTCAGAGAAAAACGTATTACAAAATCCATCATAAACCTCACCCCAATGGTGGACATGCTGTTCCTGATACTCCTGTTTTTTCTGGTTACCTCGAGTTTCATAGAGCAGCC
>JANLHY010000520.1 GCA_024653795.1 Candidatus Brocadiaceae bacterium
AATAAAAAACCCCGCCTGGAAAGCGGGGTTTTTTAAGGCTGAACGCTATTGCATTCAACAATTACTCGCCCGGCTGATGCTCCGGGTTTCTATAACTAAAATTATTAATACATGTCTCCGTACCCACCCCCTGGCGGCATAGGAGGCATCTTTTCCTTTTCCGGTATCTTGCCGACAATGGCGTCTGTTGTCAGAAGTAAGGTAGATATGCTGGCAGCATTTTGTAATGCCGTTCTGACCACCTTCGTTGGGTCAATGATACCTTCGGCAACCATATCGCAATATCTATCAACGCTGGCATCGTAGCCTTCGTTTCCTTTGGCAGTTTCTACTTTTTGTACAACGATGGCAGCATTTACTCCTGCATTTGTAGCAATCTGCCTTAAAGGCGCCCTTAATGCCCTTCGAACAATATCAACACCCACAGCCTCATCACCGGTTAGTTTTAATGAATCCAGAGCCGGAAGAGCCCGTAAAAGCGACACACCCCCGCCTGGAAGAATTCCCTCTTCAACCGCCGCGCGGGTAGCATGAAGTGCGTCTTCCACACGCGCCTTCTTCTCCTTCATCTCGCTTTCGGTAGCAGCGCCTACATTAACCTGTGCCACCCCACCGGCCATTTTCGCCAGCCTTTCCTGAAGCTTTTCACGGTCATAGTCTGAGGTCGTTATCGAAATTTCCTTTTTGATCTGCTCAATACGTCCTTTAATCTTTTTACTCTCGCCTGCCCCTTCAATGATGATCGTGTTTTCCTTATCAATCTCGATCTTCTTCGCACGGCCTAAGTCCTTGAGCTGGATAGAATCCATATTGATACCAAGGTCTTCAAAGACCGCCTGGCCGCCGGTAAGAACAGCAATGTCATCCAACATGGCCTTACGTTTATCACCAAATCCTGGGGCCTTTACGGCTGCACATTTTAAAGCCCCGCGGAGTTTATTCACAACCAGAAGGGTTAACGCCTCTCCTTCTATTTCTTCGGCAATGATCAATAGAGGCTTCCCTGTCTGAGAAACCTTTTCTAGGATAGGAATCAACACCTTGGCTGTCGTAATTTTTTTCTCATGAATCAAAATATAGGCGTCTTCTAACACGCATTGCATCGAACTTGGGTTTGTAATAAAATATGGTGATAGATAGCCTTTATCAAATTGCAGACCTTCAATCCATTTTGCATCGGTTTGCAGGCTTTTGCCCTCTTCTACAGTTATGACCCCATCCTTTCCAACCTTTTCCATGGCATCGGCAATGATCTTCCCGATTTCGGTATCATAATTCGAGGCAACTGTAGCGACCTGTTCAATTTCCTTTCGCCCTTTGACAGGGATAGACATTTCCTTTAACTTTTTCACCACCGCTTCAACTGCCTTATCAATACCACGTTTGAGTGCCATCGCATTAGCGCCGGCCGTAACGTTCTTCAATCCTTCAACAAATATTGCCTCTGCAAGAACGGTAGCAGTAGTAGTGCCGTCACCCGCAACGTCACTGGTTTTCGAAGCAACGGCTTTTACCATTTGTGCACCGATATTTTGCATATGGTCTTCAAGTTCGATTTCCTTTGCAACAGTTACTCCATCCTTCGTGATGGTCGGTGAGCCAAAGCTCTTTTGGATAATGACATTGCGTCCGCGCGGCCCTAACGTTATCTTTACTGCGTCTGCAAGTTGTTTTACCCCAAGCTTAACGGTTTCAAGCGCATCATGGTCAAATATAATTTTTTTTGCCGACATAACTAAGTATCCTCCAATATTTTTCTATCCTCTAATAAAAACTAAGTAAAATTTTAGCAAACTGAATGCCGACAAATCAACAATTATAACACGCCCGTATCATTATTTTAATAGGGCTAAGTCGTTACGTTACAATTAAATAAAACATAACTATATAGTAAATGGAAATTATTGAAAAATCTTC
>JANLHY010000524.1 GCA_024653795.1 Candidatus Brocadiaceae bacterium
GAATACCGCCCCTCCAAAGGACTCGCTACACACATAAGTTCACGCTTTCCAGAGTCCTCTCTTTTAAAAGTTACATCGGGATTAATAAGTGATGGAACAAAGCTGCGATATCCAGAAGAATACCGCATCTCTATGTTTAGCACAATAGTCAACGCAATAAGAAAATACGATAGCAATGTAAAAATAGCTCTGTGCAAAGAGGATGTAAAAATTTGGAAAGACCTTGGTATGCCAATAAATGGTTTATATTGTAACTGCCTTGAGTAAAAGATAGAAAACATTGTACGGGGTCAAATACTCACATTTCAATTGATGAGAAATGTTTACAAATTCTATGGCCTTGCCTATGACGAAGTAAAAATCATAGGGCCTGAGTTTACAATGAGCGAGGCAGAGTATGAGGCATTTGAATCAAGGCAATAAATAAGAGCTGATATTAAAGAAAGATTTGAATAATTTTGGTATATTGTTTAAAGTGAAAGTTACATAAGTTAATTGTAATAGCTTAAAAACTCTATAACCTATTCTAATTTGGAGGTAAAAAGTCGCCTCTCAAAAAAGATTGGTTGAAATCCGAGGAAGATGAGGCATGGCAAAATTTGTAAAAGGTGTTATATAAGGTTGGCAACCTGAAAATAGGAAAGCTTGAAGTTGTTATTGAATCTGTAATTGAAATTATTCGGAAATAGGAATGTCTAATAAATCTTTTAACTCGGCTGAGATTATTAGACTTTTATTAGAGAGCGTAAGGGGGCGAATCTTTCAAATTGACAAATTATATCTGAAGGGACAAGTTTAATAGCGCATTTTTGCTATCATCAAAGACAAGGATTATCTGCAAAACCCTGATAAGCAAGCCAAGGTCCACGACTTGCCTGTACGTGTTCGCGCCCAGACACGCCGCGCGCGAGCAGGTTTGAAAAACAAATTGACCGACTTGTCAATAAACTCTATGGACTGAAGTAGGAAGAAATTAAAATTGTTGAGGGGAAAAGATGAATAAAACACGAATATATCTGGACAACTGTTGTTATAATCGTCCGTATGATGATCAGTCACTCAAAGCAATCAGTCTCGAAGCAGAAGCAAAACTTTATATACAAGACAATATAAGAAACGGGAAAATAGAACTGGCATGGTCTTTTATGCTGGATTTTGAAAATTCCGCTAATCCATACGAAGAACGGAAAGAATCAATTGAAGACTGGAAGGCATTATCTATGGAAAATATTAAAATTTGGGAGGGAAAATGAAAACAGATACAATGATACGATACGAGGGCATGAAAGCCCTTCGCGAGAAACTGGGCATTGTAGAGGCAGAACGATTTATCAGTCTTATTCTCAGAGAAAGCTTTGATTACACAGAATGGCAGCGCGATCTATGGAAGGATAAAAGCATTGATGAACTATTTAATGCCGCCAAAGCATATGCCTGCGGAAAAGAGTAATTTTTACGATTTCCAATAAACCCTGACTAAAGAGGCGCGGGTTCATGAATACTAAAAGCACATAAACCAGACGGTACGCAATTTAGAGCTTCACTCAACAGGAATTCGGGGATACTTAATTCTATGAATAAAATATTTGGTATGGTACCCCAGGAATTAAGGATTACTTCAGTTGTGGAATATAACATAACCCAAGCAAACCGAGCCGCCGTGATACGTGATTCGTATGTTCGGTGGTATTGCGCAAATTCTAAGGCAATTCTAAGGAATCGAATCTTTTAAATTGACAAATTATTTTTGAAGGGAAAGGTTTCATCCGCATCTTTGCTAAAAGGGATGCTTCATGTAACGGAGTTTGTTAATGCAGACCTGATTGCTCTGGGACTGTCTGCCTTTAAACCAGAAATAGCATATAGTAATCAGGAGCAGAAATTGGTCGTAACCGATTCAATTATTTGGCATAATATTGTGAAAGAATATGGAAGTAAAAGAGAAACATAAAGATAGTATTGCAGAGGCATTTGCAAACCCGGGAAAAATAACCAATGCACTGGCGCAGGGCGTCCGTGACGCATTATTGAAACACAAACAGGCAGGTAAGCCTGTTGTTGTTTGGCGTGACGGAAAAATTGTTTGGCTTAAGCCTGAAGAAATTCCTGTTCAAGCATAATAAATTTTCACCTCGCCGCAAAACAAAATTCCCCTTTGATATGAGAACCAGCAGGGCCGGCCTTCATATTTCAATTACAGGATGCAGAAGAACCTTGTCCTCATGTAAATGGGGATATGTCAGACCAAAAATAATGAAAGTAATCGTTCACTGCCGAGAACGCGGAGAAAATAATGCAAAGCATAAAGAATCTTTAAAATCTTGTTTGTCTCACACTCGCACGCCCCTGCAATCCTTGCAAGCTCTGCGGTGTGCTGAACTATTACAATAAACAATACTTGGCGAACCTGTTAGTTTACTTTACTATAAGTTTAAGGAGGTTTATCAATATGCATACGGTAAACACACATGAGGCAAAAACGCATCTATCCGCAATACTTAAGCGTGTAGAAAGCGGGGAGGATGTTGTAATCGCAAAGGCAGGGAAGCCCATAGCCCGTGTTAGCCCGATACCATCTTCGTCAGGCAAAAGACAGCCTGGTAGTGCAAAAGGCAGAATTGCTATGACTCAAAGCTTCACAGAACCATTGACGGAAAACATTTTAAAGGAATTTGGAAAATGAAGATTCCTATAATCACCAACGACCACCTGATTACTGATTACGATGTCAAAATTCTATGGGATAAAAAGAGAAGGCGGCACTTATTGAAAGAAGGTGAAAAATAGTCATGGTAACATCTATTATTGAAGATATTGAAAAAAAATTTAAGCAATTATGTTTGTTCGAACGGCTTGCGCATCAACTTAGAGGTGAGGTATTAAATAAACAAAAAACTATAGAAGCCCAACTTACTGCAATGGCATTTGATCCAGAGATTCAGCTTGAGATAAGAAAGATTAATTCTGAATTTACTGGTACTGAATTGGATGGGTTGGTAAAGGTCTAATGTTTCAGATGAAATAATGAGAAAGATTGAAAATGCCGCAAGATATAGCCTTGGATTATAGATTTGTTGATTCATTAGATATTGTTATGTTTTAAATGGGAAATGCATTAAAAGAGTTTTTGGATTTGAGAGAAGTAAGACATTAATAAAATGCAAAATTCAAATGTACGGTTGAAAATATGCATAGTACGGCATAGCTGCAATAAAAAGACCCTTCTCTTTCCCCCCTTCGCAAGGGGGGACACAGCGGGGTGTAAAAAACTTTCCAAAACGTATTCTCGTGAAAGTGGGGAAAAGAAGTTTTCACAGGGAAATACTTTAATTTTCTGGTTCTTTCTCTGTGCGATTCTCGCATCTGGTTGCGCAACCTTTAAGACCCCGGTTTCGCAGAAACCGGTTTGGGAAGATACAGAGGCTATATTAAGAAATATACAGGGAAAGCCCCAAAACCTCTCGTTACAGCAAATACGTGACGCTATCATTTCCAACGGTTCCAGGCTTACCACCTTTCGCGCAAACATAGCAATGACTCTTACTGCTCCAGACCTCAAAGGTCCCGTCCGCTGTACCGGATTGATACTATACCAAAACCCAAAGAGTTTACGGGCAATGGGTTCTAAGTTTGCCACAACGATGTTTGATATATCTTCTGATGGGAATAAATTCTGGCTCTATGTTCCGCTAGAAAACAAGGTTTACACAGGCGCTTGTAACACCTTTCACAAGATCGAGGCGCTTGGCATCAACATCTTTCCGGGAGATATGGCAAGCCTGTTTAATTACAGGGAAATTTTAGAAGGAGAAAAACCCACCTTGGAAACCTGGCCTGCCTATTGGCTGATTCATATGCTGGAAATGGACAAAGACGATGTGAACCTGAAAGGGAATCTGTTGGTTGACAGGGTTAACGGGGAGGTGTTTCGCTGTGAATTATTTAATGCAGACGGTTCTATACGATTACAGGCCGTGTTTACCAATTATGCAACTTATAATGAGTGCAGGATGCCGCAAAGGATCGATGTTCGCTGGCCTGCATACGACACCACCTTTAGCCTTGCCTTTTCTAACATCGTTGTGAATGGTAAACTCGACCCGAAAATATTTATGCTTGCAATACCTAAGGGGGCACAGACAATTACTTTGGACTAGATCCCGCTGCCGTCGTCTTCAACGTCCATGATCTTCTCAACACGGCGGGCGTGTCTGCCGCCCTCAAAAGGGGTTTCTAGCCACAGCTTAACCTTTTGTTCGAGAAGCTCTTCATCTATCACGTCGGCGCCAATACACAAGATGTTGGAATCATTGTGTCTTCGGCTCATTTCCACGGTATAAAGATTATGGCATACTGCGGCCCGAACGCCATTCACCTTGTTGGCTACGAGAGACATCCCAATTCCAGTGCCGCAGATCAGAATCCCTCTGTCACTTTCTCCGGTTCCGACAGACCTGGCTGCTTTCAATCCGTAATCCGGATAATCTACTGATTCAGCGCCTGTTGTCGTGCCAAAATCCTTAACCGTATGCCCCATTTGGGCAAGCATGGATGCCACATGCTTCTTAAACTCAAAACCTCGATGGTCTGCCGCTAATGCGATCTTCATTATTGTATTTATATTTTCCATGAAAAACTTTTTAGAAACAAAGAATAGGCAACAGTTTAGTTTTTTGAAAAAGTTCAGTAATAATGTGGTTATTATACAATGTAGCGGCAATTCATGAATTGCCGCTACATATTGTCGCAGAGGCATTTTCAACTACTAATGTTTTCAAAAAACTAAACTGTTTGCAAAGTTCAAAATACTAAATTGTTATAAAATATTACACTTTTGCCAGACTATTTTCAAGACAACTTCGGATAATACTCTCTGTGATAATGCCATGACGAATAATCTCAATGGTATCATCCTTTACTTTGAGTACCGTGGAAGATGAACGAAGCCGTGTCGAGCCGCCATCAAGGATCATGTGAATCTTTCCTCCAAGATCCATTAAGACCTGTTGCGCATCTGTGGCGGGAGGATGTCCTGAGATATTGGCGCTTGTAGTTACGATAGGTAGTTCTACCGCACGGATCAAATCCCTTGCCACGGCATTATCAGGGAGTCGAATGCTCATGTCTGAACCGTTTTTTAAAGGGAAAACAATTGCCAGTGCGCCTGGCCAGAAGAGAGACATAAGTCTCTTTGCAGTATCGGAGAGATGATTGACGTATTTTTTTACATCATCGGGATCAGCAATCATCAAGGTTAGCCTCTTTTCTTCATGCCTGTTCTTTACCTCGTAGATTTGTTCGAGGGCTTTTGTATCATCTCTCCTTGCGCCTAATCCATACACCGTCTCCGTGGGGAAGGCGACCAGTTCGCCCATCCTCAAAGCCTGGGCGGCCGCTTCTATGTGTTTCCAATAAAGCGTTCGGTCCTTTAGATTAAGTACGGTTGTATTCACAATAATCATAGTTTAAATGCTAAAGGGCAACATTTCAACATCTTTTATACCTTGACAACAAATTGCTAAATTGGTAGAGTTTCAGCATGAAATTGAAATCGCATAAATTACCTTATGTATTCGTGTTTTTGGGCGTTTTCTCCGTCTTCATTTCGTCCAGCAAGACGTTGATTCTCGCTACAGAAAACATCATGAATATTGATGAAATTGTGCCTGGGATGAAAGGATATGGTAAAACCGTTTTCTCAGGTGACCGGGTCGAGATGTTCAATGTGGAGGTATTGGGTATCCTGAGAAACTGGGAAGCAAAGAGCAATATGATCCTGATCAGGATGTCGGGTGACCCGTTGGAAAAATCAGGCATTATTGCCGGCATGAGCGGCAGTCCTGTGTATATCGATAATTGTCTTATCGGCGCCGTTGCTTATGGATGGAGCTTTTCAAAAGAGGCTATTGCGGGTGTTACGCCGATTAATGAAATGAAAAGCACCTTGCTCAATATACCGACAGAAGAAAAAGGCATTTCACTTACTTCTGTTGATTGGGAACCGCCGTCTTTCCCGCAGAACGAGCCGGAACCAGGCTCACGGGTTACTTCCTTGATGTCACAAGAATTAATACAGGGGAGTTCAAGCAATATGAAGCTTACGCCGATTCTCGCCCCTTTAGTAGTATCGGGTGTTAACGGCGAAGTTTTACAAGGAATGCAACCCCTTTTTAATACTTACGGACTGTACCCTGTACAAGGGGGAAGCTATGTTTCTGTAAGTCCTCTTTCCGGAAAAGGGGATAGTATTTCAGAAAAGGCAAAACTCGTTCCAGGGGCATCGGTGGCTGCTATCCTGGTTAAGGGAGACCTCAGCGCCGCTGTTGTTGGTACGGTGACGTATGTAGAAGGAGACAACGTCCTTGCCTTTGGGCATCCGTTTTTGCAAACAGGGACAGCAGACCTCCCCATGGCATCCGCTTATGTGTATGCCATCCTTACCAGCCAATCAAATTCTGTAAAAATGGCTTCTCCACGGGAAATCGTTGGTCGAATACATCAGGATAGAAGGGCTGGGATTGCCGGTATTTTGGGCGAATCATCCCACATGGTGCCATGTCGTATCGAAGTGGAAGGTTCACAGAATCTCGTATACGATTTTGAGATCATTGATAATAAACTGCTAACGCCGAGCCTTGTTCTAATGGTTGCCCAAAGCGCTGTGTTATCGACGGAAAGGAGGTTAGGGGAAAAATCTGTAACCATAAAACTTTCTGCGCTGATCGATGGTTACGAAAAACCCGTTGTGATTGAAAACGTTTTTTATGAACTCGACCCATCATGGTTTCCTCTCAACCATATAGTCCAGCCATTTACCATGATCCTGAACAACCAGTTTCAAAAAGTACGTGTGAACCGGATCGATCTTAAAATTAAGGTATCAGATACACGCAAAACGGCATATATCGAGGCCATTAAGGTAAATAAAAAACAAGTTGAGCCTGGCGGCACATTACAGGTAGACGTGCGTATCAAGCCGTTTACGGGGGAGAGTTTTTATCAAACGGTAATGATGCAAATACCGGAAGATACACTTCCGGGAAGTGCGCTGAATGTTACCGCCTGTGATGCCACGTATGGTCAGGCATTGAACATGGGCAGGTCTGCCGGAAAGTTCCTGCCCACGAATTTCGAACAGCTTTTGCATTACATAGAAAACATGGAAAGAAACAATACTCTCATGGTGCGTGTCCTCTTACCCAAAAAAGGAGTTACCTATAAGGGAGAAGGATTCCCATCGCTTCCAACCTCGATACTTTCCATTATGAGCGTTTCCAATCAAAGTGGGATTGGCCCACTCTTTGATGAAGTAATATCACGTGTCCCAACCTCATATGTGCTGAACGGAAACCAAAGCATCCCGGTATCGGTTAAATAACACTTAAACATTTTTCATTCCTTGTTATATGTTATTTATTAAAATTAAGTTACTCAATATGCTGAGTAGTTACAAAATTTTCACGTTGTTTTTCCTCATGCTGCTGGTTTCACGCGCCGATGGCACGACCACCAATATCTGGGATCAATCGACAGAATCTGAGTTCGATAAAGGTGTCACTCAAAATGTATCTATCCACAGCGCCGGTGAAATACGGCTTTCTCCTAAAACAGAGGCCGTTACGGGCATCAAAAGCGCCTTCGTCTGGTCAATGGCTTCTGATTTACAGAATCAGGTATATGTTGGGACGGGCGACCCCGGAACTGTTTATTGTATAAAGAATGGTTCTGATGCCGTAGAACTCTTCAAGTCACCCGAATTATACGTCCAGAGTGTTATCTGTGATAAACACGGCAATCTTTATGCAGGCACCTCACCGAAAGGTGTTATTTACAAAATAAACAACAAGGGTGAGGCATCGGTGTTTTGCAGCGTACCCGCTGCTTATGTATGGGATATGGCAATAGACAACGATTCAAATCTCTTTGCTGCAACGGGAAATGAGGG
This sequence comes from Candidatus Brocadiaceae bacterium, assembly GCA_024653795.1. Lineage (GTDB taxonomy): Bacteria > Planctomycetota > Brocadiia > Brocadiales > Brocadiaceae > Wunengus. The sequence continues at coordinate 7,946 of JANLHY010000524.1, forward strand.
CATACTGTTCAAGATATCGCCTGACGGTGTACCAGCCGTATTTTTTGATTCACCAGAAACAAACCTGTTGGATATTCTGCTTGATAAATATAACAATGTTTATGCCGGAACGGAGCCAAACGGTTTGGTTTATAAGATTACACCCGCAGGAGAGGCACAGGTACTGTACGATGCGAACGAAGGTGAAATTCATAGTCTTGTAATGGATTCGTCAGGCAATATTTATGCGGGAACGGCGTCTGGTGTGCAGGTACAGGTACCCGCGGCTCCAGCTATCCAGGTCGTTGCCCAGGCCGGAGTTGTTACGCCTTTTTCTAAAGAAGAAAGGGCCTGGGATTTGAACCTCCCCGAAGAATTACCAATGGCCCAACCTGCAACTATGATGCAGCAAAGGCCTCCATCGAGAGAAACCTGGGTACCGCCGAAAACTACAGGCATTCCAACGGCGCCAAATTATGTTTATAAAATCACAAAAGAGGGGCTTGCTCATAAGATATTCGAGGTCGGCCAGGCCTTTATCCTCGGCATGTCTCTGGATACACAGGATAACCTGTATGTGGTTACCGGAAACAAGCCAGGCGTGTATAAAGTTTGCAAAGATGAGACTTCAAGCAGCGTAGTGGACGTTGAAGAGGCACAGGCGCTTTGCTGCTTAAATACAGGCAATAATGAATTATATGTAGGTACAGGCAATGTTGGAAAAGTTTATAAGATATTGCCATCATTTGTAACAGAGGGCGCATTTATTTCTAACGTGCTTGATACAACAACCGTTTCGGATTGGGGATGTATTTATTGGCAGGCTGCACAACCAGAAGGCACGAAGGTAACATTGGCTACCCGTTCGGGAAACTGTGAAAACCCCGATTACACCTGGAATCGTTGGTCAGTTCCTTATCAGTCGCCTGGAGAAAAAATAACAAGCGCCTCTGCACGTTTTATACAATATAAAGCTGCCTTACAAACAGTGAATACCGATACTACGCCTGCAATAAACATGGTATCGTTATCGTATTTACCGAAAAATCAGCCTCCTAAAATAATCAATTTTACCATAGAAAAAGAACCTTCCTCATCACAAAAACTTACGGAGGCAAAGGCAGACGGAAAGGCGGAAGCAAAACCTCAGACGCCCGCAATCCAAAAACCGCATCGCCAGGTAGCTCAAAAAAATGTCCAGTGGGATGTGGAAGATCCAAACAATGACTCCCTTCAATTGACAATATATTTTAAGGGTGAAGATGAAAAGGCATGGAAGGTTATGGATAAGAACACACAAAAAAAGGGCGCTTATACATGGGATACCTTGCGATTACCTGATGGGAAATACCAGATTAAACTGATTGCCAGTGATGAACCTGATAACCCACCAGAGACCGCTCTCAGCGCTGAAAACACTATACAACCCATTGTGATTGACAATACACGACCGATTATAAAGTCTATGAATGCTGCGATGGGCACGGATGGAAGGTATGTCATTTCAGGCACGATAAAGGATGATTACAGCAATATTATAAAGGTTCAATACACAATTGACGGGCAGGATTGGTCCTCTGCCTATCCCGTAGATGGAGTTTTCGACAGCCAGGAAGAATCCTTTCAAATTACCACCAAGCGCCTCACACCGGGCGATTACACCCTTATCGTCAATGCATTTGATAGTGAAGGGAATATTGGTGTAGAAAAGGTACTGATAGAGGTGAAATAAAAAATAATAGTTCACTGGAGGAAAAAGATTTGACAAGATAACAGGATAGACATGATATAAATAAATTAATTTTTGACAGGATTAACAAGATAATCAGGATGAAATAATTATCATGTTAATCATGTTCATCCTGTCTAAGGTAGCTGAACTGTTACGATTTTTCTTTGTGCTCTTTGCGTCTTTGCGGTAAACTACAGTAAAAATGGTACGGGGCGTGGCTCAGTTTGGCTAGAGCGCGACGTTCGGGACGTCGAGGTCGCTGGTTCGAATCCAGTCGCCCCGACCACTTATATATAGTATTACTGTGTAAAAACTTCTTTTTTTTGTAAGTTTTTTTCGTGTCATAAAAAGTTAAAAGTGCCTAAAGTTTGAAGTGCGCTAAAGTTAAAGAGGACTCGACGATTTAAAGTAAACCATTAATTTTAGTCACTTTAGACATTTTACACTTTAGGCACTTTGGTTGCGGCTACGCCGCTATAGGTTTAATGTATAGGAATTTCAATGTAGGGGTTGAAGATTTTCAACCCCTACAAACTTAAATATTAACTACGCGGGGATTATCATTGATTCCAAAATTTAGCTTCTGGCATTATCTACTCCTGCTTATACCAGTCACCGTATTTGCCCACAATTATCACTTCCCGGCGGTCATCACCTTTGTTCTGGCCTCGGCCGTTCTGGTACCTTTAGCTCACTTTTTAGGAGAGGCTACGGAGGTAATCTCTGAAAAGACGGGCGATCACTTTTCGGGCATTATCAATGCCACCTTCGGTAATGCTGCGGAATTGGTTATCGCAATCATTGCTATCAGGAGCGGACTGATAGATATTGTAAAATACTCATTGATTGGTTCAGTTATAGGTAATATCCTACTCATCCTGGGATTAAGTCTTTTTGTCGGCGGTGTAAAATTTGGGGAGCTGAAACTGAGCCCTAATATTACTGGCCCCACCGTCATCCACCTTTCCATTGCTGCCATGTGCTTTGGGGTTCCCTCCATCTTTGCGGGAGAGGATACCTTGCTTGCGCTTAATAAATACAGCAACAGCATCGCCATAGTCCTGCTCGTAGTCTATTTTGTGGGGATGTTTTATGCCATGATGAATCGTGAGAAAAAGGAGGCATCCCAGGTTATCCATGAGGCCATTGAGGCCACAGCGCCAAAGTGGAGTATGGCAAAGAGCCTTTTTGTCCTTATTGCGGCAACAGGGGGTCTCGTTTATATCTCCGAGATATTGGTACACCAGATCGAACCCCTCGTTGCAGCCACACACATTCCGCCCGCCTTTGTGGGCTTAATCATCTTGCCTTTAGTCGGCAACGTTGCCGAACATTCCGTAGCTATCACCAGCGCCGTGAAGAACAAGATCAATCTGAGCCTTGCCATTGCCGCAGAGAGCAGCACGCAGATCGCCCTCTTTGTTTCGCCCATTTGCGTGCTTATCGCAGGCCTTTTTGGCCAGAATTTCAATCTGATTTTTAACAAGATCGAATTGATCACCCTGGGCATGTCCATTGGCGGCGTGTGGCTGGTCGTCCACGATAATAAGAGTAACTGGTGGGAGGGGTTTTTGCTGTTATCGTTTTACTTCATTATCGCCATCACCGCATATTTTTTATAAGATTACCTTATAAAAACACTTTTCTCCATTCCCCGCTTTTGCGAGGACAAGTTTTAGCAAGCACATAGAGATAGTGACAAGTGTCGAGTGTCAAGTGACAAGCGGTTTATACCCGTCACTCGCCACACGTCACTTGGCACTTTTTTGGTTGATGCTAAAGTAATTTTTAGTAAGCACAAAAAGGTAGAGGCATGATTCATATCACACGTACCATCGCAATAGATGAGGGCGAAATACAGCAGAAATTCATTCGTGCCCCGGGGCCGGGCGGGCAAAATGTCAACAAGGTCGCCACCGCAGTGCAACTCCGCTTCGATGTGGTCAACTCACCGTCACTGCCTGGCGATGTTCGCAAGCGGTTGATTTACCTGGCGGGCAGACGGGCTACTGAAGAGGGCGTATTGATTATCGAAGCCCGGCGTTTCCGTACGCAGGAGCGAAATAGACAGGACGCAATCGATCGTCTGGTTGAGCTAATCCGTAAGGCAGCCGAGAAGCCCAAGCATCGCCGTAAAACAAAACCCACATTCGCATCAAAGAGTCGCCGGTTGGAGACCAAGCATCGCAAGGGCGAGACCAAACGTATGCGGCGGCCCGCTCCGCATCTAGAAGATTAACCACAACATAGCCACAGAGTACAGGCGCAGAGAAAGAACCTTCTGTGATCTCCGTGACCTGTAGCAAGAATGTTGTTGAATGGCCATAAATATGAGGAATCAAAAATTGAAACGAATAATTTTACTTGTGGGCATTGTCTGCATGATGTTCTCTTGCAGATTATATGATATCCATGCGGATACTTATACGGAAGGCATGATTGCTGTAAAACACGAGGAATTGCCCGTAAAAAGGGACTGCCAGCGTGTCCAGTTTGACCATCTGTATAAACTATCGGAAAGTTTCGTTACAAAAGTATTAGCGGATATTTATTATAAAGAAAAAGGACTGTTTAAAAGAAAGGAGACTCTGAGGGTTTTTCAGGACGAGGAGATAAAGAAATTGGTTCCCCTGATTGTGCAGGCATTTTCGGTTGCCACACCGACACAAGTAATCGCAGTCACATCGTATTCTTATCGTATGATTTTATCCGACAAAAAGAATTATTATATCCTATTCCTTGCAGATCATAGCCTGAATATTGTCTTTGGCCGTGTCCACATGTTCCAGACCTTTAACGACGTTATGTCGGAGAAAAAAAAGTATCTGACAACGAGAGAAAATCCTGCAAAAAAGAGACGTAGCAGTTTTTGGAAATTGATTCCTTCTGCAGGACAGCGGCTTGAACCAGGCCACGAAAATTGGCTTATCATTGATTTATCCAAATAATAAAGCACAAGTCGAACCACAGATTCAGGGTGCAATGAAGAAGCTGTGAAGTTGCGAAGATGAGAAAATAAAGTGCATATCTTCCCTGCTTCGTATCTCTCAGCGTAACTCTTTGTGCCCTTCGTGCCTTAGTGGTTAATCATGGGAATAATAAAATGTTCAAAGTCGTGACGAATCTGGAAGACCTGATCAAGGTCATTGTTGTGCGCGGTATCGTGTTCGTAGAAGAACAGGGCGTTCCGTATGAAATAGAACATGATGCGTACGACCTCTCAGCAACGCATACCCTGGGAGAAACGGATGGCGAACCCTTTGCAGCAGGCCGCATACGGGCCCTTGGAGAGTATGCGAAACTGGAACGTGTGGCGGTACGGAAATCGTATCGCGGGAAGAATCTCGGCCATGAGTTAACAGAGTTTATGATAGCCGTTGCAAAGGAACACGGATTTCAGAAATTTAAGGTGCATGCCCAATCGTACCTCACAGACTTTTATCGAAAGCACGGCTTTGAGATAGTCGGAGACACATTTAAAGAAGCCAATATTGACCACTATCTGATGATTCGTGATGATTCATAAGATGCGGTGTAAATGGAGATATCGCATTATTACTTAGTTTTTCCTTATACGGTCTTTAACTGAAAATAGGATTGAAATAATTTTAAAATGTCTTATACTTCACGTCAAATTAGTTCAAATATTTAGGAAACGTATATATTTTTTTTAATATGAGAGAAAACCATAAACATCCTGGCGGTAAATTAAGAAGATTGGGGCCTTCTTGTTGTACGGATAAAGAACTTCTGGCGATAATAATTAATTCTGGCACCAAAAATTTGAGTGCAGAACAGATTGCAGAAAAGTTGCTGGACAAATTTGGGACGGTTTATAATTTTGCGGGTAAGATGTTGAAGGAACTCATGGAAGTAGAGGGTATCGGCGCTGTAAAGGCGACTCAATTAGCTGCTGTATTTGAATTAACAAAAAGAATTATTAGGCATATTGAATCTGAATAAATATGAGTGAAAAAGAATTTGAGCGAACGGTTTCCAAAACCAAGAAACCTGAGTTCAATCATCTCAACAGACAAATCCCGCCTGAAGCGCATACCTCAATGTACAACTTCCACAAATACTGGTCAAGGAAGACATGGAATGTAGTTGGCGAATATATTGAGACATATTGCCCAAAGAATGGAATTGTTTATGACCCTTTTGGCGGAAGCGGTGTTACGGTAATCGAAGCTTTGAAAAGAGGCAGAAAAACAATTATTTCCGATATATCCCCCCTGGCTACAGAACTAACCAGATTAACCATAAAATATGTCCCTTTAGAAAAAATAAAGGAGTCCTTTGAAAGAATTGAAAAAAAGGTAAAAGGGAAAATACTAGAGCTTTACAAAACTAAATGCAGGAATTGTAACACTGAAATTGTATTCGATTGTGCTATATGGATAAAAGGTAAATGTGTGGATATTAGATATCGTGAGTGTCCGAATCCTAAATGTAAAGATGAACGAAGAGGAAACACAGCGTTAATACAGGATGATCTAGATTTATTATCGAAAATCGAAAAACAGAAAATTAAAGAATGGTATCCTAAAAATAAATTTTACTATTCTAACGGGAAGCCTTTTAAAGAAAAGCAGCAATATGAATCAATTGACGAGTTATTTACCAAAAGGAATCTTTATGCGTTAGCTATTTTAATGGAAGCAATTGAATGCGAAGAAAATAAAGTTATCAAAGATTTCTTAAAAATTGCTTTTACTTCAATGGTTCACTTATGTTCAAAAATGAACCCAATCTCTGAAGCAGGCCATTTTACTCCTTTTAGTTCGGCATGGACGCAACACAGTTATTGGTATCCTTCAGGCCATTATATGGAACAAAACGTATGGAACAAATTTGAAAGTTCAATTTATGGCCATCAGGGTTTATTGAAAGCCAAAGGAGAATCTAATGAATATTTTAAAGATATTAAATTCGCAACATCATTCAAACAAGTAATAGAAGGTGAAGCGGATATATTCATACACACCGGGTCATGTATAGATTTAATGCAACAAATGTCGAAGAAATACGGGGATAATGGTTGCATCGACTATATATTTACTGACCCACCTTATGATTCATCAATACAATACGGCGAATTAACTTATATGTGGGTAGCCTGGATGAAAAAAGATGAAAGATATTTGGCGAAAATTGTTGGGGATGAAATTATCCACAATGAGAGGCAGGAAAAAGATTTTGAAGTATATCATTCCTTGTTAAAAAATAGCTTTGAAAAAATGTTTAATATTTTGAAACCTGACAGTTATTTAACTGTGACTTTTCATAATCCTACTTTTAAAGTAAGAAATGCAACCATAAGAGCTGGCGTATTACCTGGTTTTGAATTACAAAAAATTCACCATCAGGAACTAGCCAGGTCTTCCGCAAAATCTTTATTGCAACCTTTTGGTTCGGCGCAAGGAGATTTTTACATAAGATTTCATAAACCAAATTTGGGAGAAAAAAGTTACGAACCAGAGGCTATTGATGCCTTAAGATTTGAAAAGATCGTGTTGGATACAACCGTAAGGATACTTGCAGAAAGAGGAGAACCAACACCCTATACAATCATTATCAACGCAATAGACCCCGAATTGGTAAAAAGAGGTTTCTTTTCCGAGTTAGACAGTGGTTTAGATGTCAAAACTGTTTTAGAAAAGCATAAAGATCAGGAGTTTGTTTTAGTTGATGCAAAGATGGGGGATACGTCTGGTAAGCTGTGGTGGTTTAAAAATCCAAATTCGGTGGCTCATTTAGAAAAGATTCCCCTATCGGAACGAGTTGAAAAAACGGTTTTAGCTAAACTGCAGCAAAAGGGGAAGGTTACATTTACTGATATATGGGAAGCGGTTAGTATTGCATTTCCAAATTCTCTTACATCAGACCAAACAAGCATAAAAGAGGCTTTGGAAGTTTATGCCAATCCCACACAGGGAGGCTTTTGGCTCATAAAACCTAACTTTCAAAAGGATAAAGTTGAAAAAGAACACTCGACGATTATCGCAATATTAGCTGAAATTGGCCAACAAAATGGATTTGATATCTACATAGGAAAGAACGAACAAAACCATACAGTATCTTCAGACTACGCAGAGAAGAGCGGTAAGTTAGGTCAATATGTAAGTTATAAAAACGTTTATAAATTAGATAATATTAAGAATCCAGATGTTGTAGACGATATAGACGTGTTATGGATTAAAGACGAAAATATCGAATATTTGTTTGAAGTTGAATGTACAACATCAATGACAAGTGCGTTGGAAAGAGGCTCGAATGTTGAACCATCGGTAAAAAAGGTTATGTTATTTCCTAATGATCGAGAGATACAATATAAGCGGAAAATGAAATCACCAATGTTTAAAGAAAGATATATAAGTGACAATTGGAATTTCATATTATTCAACAGTTTATTATCAATGCGCTTTCCTACCAAGAAGAAAAAGGTAAATATTGAAGAACTTTTTAATGAATCTACAATTAAAAACCAAAATAACCAGCTTAGTCTATTTTGAATAAATTAATAGTTTGAATTGTTGGGTATTGCTTCGGTTAATCCAACCCACTTAATGACAAAATCTTTCTTGCCGTTCAGTTCGTAAATATGCCTTGGGGTTCTGAAACCTGTTCTGAGGCATCAAGTATCTCCATAGAAACGATCTTGCTGTCTTGCCCATAATCTATGATTATACCTTCCTTTAGCTCGTCACTTTTAGAAACCTTTGTTTTCCTGAATATAATGCTAAGGGTGTCGGTTTCTGGATCGTATATCACGTTCATTTTGAATATTACGCCGATGCGAGTTCGCGAACATGCACAATTTCACGGTGGTTTATTGGACGGATGTCTTCTTGAGTTAACGTTAACGGTGCGATTGTTTCGCCTCCTGCAGTTACAAAGTCAACCTTGAATGCCGTACCATTTTTGTAACAATGCACTACCGCGCCTACATCGCCTTTTTTCAAGACGTTTTCTTTGATATCATGAGAAAGAACAACCGTATCTAATTCGTGAATCATTTTAAACCTCCATCATCCACGGAATATCCTCGCTGGCGAAGCGGATGGTGGATTCTGTCATGTAGTTGTATTCCGTCCTGAAGTGTTCGAAATGAGAGAGTTCCATCCGGGCGAGCATGTCAAATATTTCGCGGTCTTTTGCATCCGGTGATGTTTCACATGCCTTTTTGTAGAATTCGTATGCCCTTCGTTCGGTATCCATGATAACCTTAATGGCCTCACCAAAAGTTGCTGTTTTAGGCGGTGTTTCAGGCCGGACGATCTTGCTTTCTTTTGCTTCTTGCACTAAGGGCGGCTTCTTAAATTTTTCCTGATAATATGAGACGAGGGATTCATAATGCCTCAGCTCAATTGCGGCCATGATCTCAAATTTCAGGCGCGCACCCTTATCTTCCATCTGGAGCGCCAAATTGGAATAAAACCGGCTTGCCTTTATTTCTTCTGAAATGGCCGTTTCAAAGATGTCCTTGATATTGTATGACATATAATATCTGTTTTATTTTTTGTCTTGTTTTCTCTGCGTCCTCCGCGTTCCCGGCGGTGAACTATTGCCTTTCTCTTGCCTGCCGTAACGTTTCCAGCACCTTCATTAAGACCTCTTTTTGTTTTTTCAGCATTTCTCTGAAATCCAAACTATCCGTATCTGCGATTTCCATGCGGAGATCGGAAAGGTCATTTTCCAGGATGTCAATCAGCATTTCTTTTTCCTCTTGTGTAAGTTCCAGATGAATCATGGCTGCACCTCCTTTACGAATCTACTTTCTCTCGACAGAAAACGTGATTACCTTTGGTTTTACCAGCTTCTCAAAATCTTTGTACGCCATCTTGACCAGTTCCCTGTGAGAACCTGCGTTGAATGCAATCTCTTTGTCTTCCGTCAGACTTTCTGCCACAAACACATCCATTCCATAGAGATTGCCAAACGGCGGCATGGCGCCAACTTCACATTCCGGGAACATATCTTTAAATTCCTTCTCACTGGCGATTTCAACCTTCCCAGACCCAGTTGCCTTCTCCAAGAGATCAAAATCTATTTTAGAGGAAGCCGGAAGGACGGCCATTGCCATTTTTCCATCAATTTTCACCATAACCGTTTTTGCCAGTTCTTTTACAGGAACATGAGCAGACGTTGCAGTTTCTTGAGCCGTGAAGGCGCGTGAATGACTGATGATGACGTACTTAATAGAGTGGCTATCCAAAAATTCTTTTAACCTTTTAACCGGCATAGGAATCTCCTTCCTGATTTTGGGCTCTTTACAAAAATATTTAACATTTTAAGCAAAATGTAGCGCCGATCCCTTCCCCGATCCAGGTCGAGGACAGGTGTGGTCGGCATGAGCCTGCCCCGTACTTGATACGGGGGCGGGGGATAAACCACCCGCGCTACTCTTCCAACTTGTTGAAGTTAGAAAGTCCCCTCCCAAGAGGGGAATCATGAAGTTTCCTCCCAAGAGGGGAATAATCCATGCCACCCTGTAACCCGCCTGTCTGCGTGCGGGGACGCACAGGCAGGCATAAATAAAATGAAAATTCCTATACTATCGAGTTAGGTATTATCTAAACTTACCACTGATT
>JANLHY010000544.1 GCA_024653795.1 Candidatus Brocadiaceae bacterium
AGCTAGTAGGGGATGACGGGATTGTAGAAAAGGTATTGGGTGAAGTAACAAAATGTTTTAAAGTAGAAAGAACTCAGTTATTAAAAAGGAAAAGACGTGGAAAGAATCTTGGGGTCAAACCTTCATAATTCAATATTTTATTTGTCTCTCACATTTGGCAATTGAAGTATGAAGGTTTGACCCTGTCCGTTCTGTAAGACAAAAGGAGGAAGAGAAGATGAATAAGTGTAAAATAGTAGGGTTATTACTGGTAGCATTTATAGGACTTATGGGGTTCAATGAACTTACCTTTGCCGCCGGGTTCGTCCCACGCGCGTGGAGTCAGAAACTGCCTGTATCTGCGCGATTTCAACTGGTACTGGGCAATGCAGCCGTGCTGGATAAGGAGACGGGGCTTGTGTGGGAAAAATCCCCTGATACAACAACGAGAACTTGGACTAATGCTGTGTATTATGCCTACAATAAGAATGTAGGCGGTCGTGGTGGGTGGCGGCTGCCTACTGTTGAGGAGCTACGGAGTCTCATAGACCCTACGCAGAGCAGTCCTGCCCTGCCCAGCGGCCATCCCTTTACCAATGTGCAGTCGAACGGCTATTGGTCGGCTACTACCAATGCCAGCAGTTACCTTAACGCGTGGCACGTGCTCTTCAGCGATGGTAACGTGGGCAACGGCTTTAAGAACAACGACGTCTTCTACGTCTGGTGTGTGCGAGGTGGACACGGGCATGATGCTTATTGATTTGATGATTTGAGTTATTTGATTATTTTGGGGTGCAGGGGGTTTCCCCCTGCCCGCCGTTAAAAACGTAGCGCGGGGGTTCATCCCCCGCTATTTGCTCGGCCACAATGGTTGTCGTAACCGCAAGATTAGACAACGTAGCGTTACCCTTTATGGGCAACAATGGGCTATAGCCGACCATGAGGGGTCGGGATTACATAGCGGGTGTCGTGTGAATGAATGCCGACTATAAAGGATCGGCGCTACGTGAAACGTTCATAATATAATTATAATATTTACGATGGCACGATATGAGCATCTTCCTCTTTGTTTTTGCTATATTGGCTTTCCGATGGGAAAAAGCAATTTCCTATCATCGTGTTCTTTAATAATAAAATAAGTGTAATCCAGCGAAAGTTCGTTTCTATTGAAAAGAGAGCCAAAGGGGTATAAGCATTCAACAACAGTTATTGAAGAACCAGACCAATTTACCTTTTCAAAGTCATCACGAAAAAACTCTTTTGTAAGTCCGAAGCCTACATAAATAAAGAAGATAATACCTATAATACCAAGAAAGGTATTATAAAATTCTTTTAGCCGTTTTTTCAAATCTTCGTTCATTTTTATGGCTATTGTAATAACTCAGCGTAAGTTGTTTTAATGGTGACCTAATAAATATTTATCTTTATTCTGTAATTGTTAGTACAATATCGACACAATTAATGCCACTAAGTTCTAATAGTAATATATTGTTATTGTTTCCAGAATTCACCAGAACCTACCGTTTTACCACTGCAATTATCCTTGATAGCGAACGTCATCGTTTATTAACAAGATTACGGTTTGTTTGAATACTCTTATGCTCACCGTTTAAGTCAGTTAGAAAGAGATTTATTTTCTTTAAATCCTCTATAAATCCAACCAATAGAGAAACCTAATAAATACACAATTCCCGATGGTATTATCCACGCCATAAAAGCAATACCAACAATTTTTAAGCGGTTTATTCCCAATGTTTCAATTTCTTTTTGATAACGTAAATTTACTTCTTCAAGTTTTTCTTCACACTGTTGGGCAAGCTTTTCACCAGGCGTTATCAATTCCCCTTCTAATTGAGCTATAAGAAGAGGAACATAAGGATCTGTTACTTGTTTCATGTTTTTAAGACTAAGATAATTAATTATTTCATTATCTGAATACCCTGCTTTTTTTGCCCCTTGAATATCGAAGTTGTTTTTCTTCGCAAGGTAATCAGCAATTTCATTATCTGAATACCCTGCTTTTCTTGCAACCTCTACTTTTTCAATTATTGATTTATAATCTGGTTGCATTGATGCTGGTTGTTGTGTAGCTGGGAAAGCCTTTTCTAACGCCATTTCTGCCTCTGCCTCATCAAATACGTCTTTAGGCTTACTTTCGGCTTCTATTTTATCGAATATGTTTGGCATTATTTCCCTAACTTTTTTTGCGTTGTATTCTAAATTAATTCTATCAATGAGTTCTCTATCAGAAATATCCTTAAATCTACCTTCCATGAGTTCATAGGCAGAAGGCGACTCTGGCTTTCTTATTGCATTAAGAGCCGAATACACCCAAGAGCTTTCAATCTGTTTTTGGGTAGGCCATTCGTACCATGCAATAAGAATTATTATTATCAAATATATTACGTTCAAAACAACCCCAACCCTTTGCCACCCGTTTAATTTAATTCTCATAGGACTGTATCCTTTACAAGATTCTTTAGCTCTTTAACAGTCATATCACTTATTTTTTTGTTTGGTGTTCTTTTGTTTAATGTCTTTGTAGCCATTTCTTTTCCTCTTTATTCCAACAAAAAAGGCTAATTGCAGAAGGTCATGGCTTCCACAATCAGCCTTTTGTATGGATGTTTTCCATCCACAGTCTAATCACCATTCCCCATTTTCATGAGGACGAGCCTGTTTGACCATGACTCATTACAGGTACAGGTTGTTTTGCCGGTATTCTAGCAACTTTACTACGCTTGTCAAACCCAAAATGACAGATAGCATACTGCCTTCTAATGCGTTTTAACGTGAGTTACTCATTGGTTGCCTTAAGTTCCTGTATGTGTCTCCCAAATACTTCATCCGGTAGTGAAGCAATAGCCTCATACCTCTCAGGGTGACGGATACCAGCCTCTTTAAGGATAGAAGTTTTTGCTGTACGGTTTCCCCCATCATGGGTAGAACCATACTTTGTGAGACCACCTTGGTTTTTCGGTAATTCCCTTGAAAATTCACCGATCCGCCGTTCCGCTCTCGGCTTTGTTTCAAGCGTTTTTAACATTCCAAACCGATTCAAAGACCCCAAACCACGTTGAATGCATTCCAAGTGTCAAATTCGCTATCTAGGCATAGGCAAAATGACATATTTTGACCATTCCCCATTTTCATGAGGACAAGTTTAAGAAGAAGGCCAAGGCCAGAAACAGCTCCCCATTCTCCGTTTCCACGAGGACGAGTTTCATGAGGACAAGCCTTTTGGTAAAAAATCTATAAGAAGGGAAATATATATTAATATCCATCTGTGAATATCCACACCCTACCCCCTGTTTACAGGAATTGACAGGAAATTAATTTGCATTGTAACTTGTTTTGTAGTAAAGTATTGCAGTCATAAAAGACACGCTTCTGGTCACTTGTAAAAAATGGCAAAAAACACAAAAATATCATTCGTAATGATGAGGTTGTCGGTTCGACTCCGATCGCGGGCTTTTACTATTAAGGCATAGTCAAAGGTAGTCCCCCCCTGATTCTTTAGAACATATCAAAAACAGCATATATTTCCAGGAAAATTATTCTCTTCAATTCGGATTTGGAACCCTCATTTGTAGAATAATTATGGTTATTAATAAGAAAAAGGTATTCGTATTGGGACTGGACTCGATACCACCGGAACTCCTATTTGATAGGTGGTTAGACCAGCTACCCAATATAAAACGCCTTGTTTCCAATAGTATCTATGGTGCGATGAAGAGTACCATCCCGGCTATTACCTGCCCTGCGTGGGTGTCTATGATGACTAGCGCCAATCCCGGCAGGTTGGGATTATATGGGTTTAGAAATCGGTCG
>JANLHY010000548.1 GCA_024653795.1 Candidatus Brocadiaceae bacterium
TCTTTTTTAAGTACACTTCGCACAAAATGCCATATAGCATTGTCTTTTTCCACCAACAGTACCTTTTTCTTGGTATCCATGTTGAATATTTATTCGTTAATTACAATTATGGACCGGCGCACGCTTTGAGAAATATTCTTTAAACTTCTCAATAATATTTTCCATATGCATACCTCTGGAACCTTTGATTAATACTATATCATTCTCTCTTAGTTCATTTATTTCGGTTGCTGTAATGTCTGAAACATCCGGAAAACTGATGACTTGTCTTTCAGATGTACCTGATGATTTTGCCGCCTTTGCAATTTCAGACGCATATTTTCCTACAGTCCATAATAAATCAATATTCAGGTGGGTCACTGTTTCTCCAATTTCCTTGTGTAACTGAGCAGCCTCATTTCCCAATTCCAGCATGTCACCGCATACAAAAACTTTTCTACCCGCCGCCTCAATTTCACTAAGATATTGTAAGGCTGCACGCACAGACTCAGGATTTGCATTGTAAGCATCATTTATAATGGTAATGTTTCCTATTTGTTGCTGTTCAATTCTCATTGAAGGTAGTTTAAAAGAGGAAAAGGCATCCTTCGCACGGGAGATATCTTGACCGAGTGCTTTGCAAATCGCAAAAGAAGCCAAACAGTTTGTAATATTATGATACCCTGGGACAGGAAGAGGAATTTTTAAATGTTCATTGAGTTCGAAAACATACCCTTTATCTTTTCTCTTTACATCCGTACACTTAATATGTGCCAAGGAGCTAAAACCAAATCCTACTGTTTCACCTTTAAAACCGCTGGCAATTTTAGCACACCATGGATTATCAGCATTATATACAAATACCCCACCCTTGCGGAGGTTTTCTAATATTTCTGCTTTTGCCTGTGCAACCCCCTCAATACTCTTGAGGCCTTCCAGGTGCGTTTTAGAGATGTTGACAATTACTGCAATATCAGGAGCGCCAATCTCAGACAGGCGTCGAATTTCTCCAGGAGCATTTGTGCCCATTTCCAGCACACCATATTGATGTCTATTTTCTATTTCAAATATTGTGACCGG
>JANLHY010000553.1 GCA_024653795.1 Candidatus Brocadiaceae bacterium
GCCAATAAGCGCGGCAACGCCTATAATGATATATCGTGTCAGGGTAGATAGTGTTTGCCTAAGCCCACGTTCCAGGCGGAGCTTATAGAACACCTTTTCGTTCAGCAATGTCTTTATATACCGCGCAACAAAGAAGGACGCAAACAACACAATCAATGCAAAAATAATCTTTAAGGGCGTCGTATACCTGCCTTCCTCAAAGATAAAACGGTACTTCAATCCATTGCCAATAATGCCCAATATTGTGCCAATCTGCCCAAAAGTTTTTTGTACCAGATAGGGGGCGGCAGGCGAGTCGATTGAGTCACGAAACGTCTTAACCCATACGCGAATAATAACTACTGCTGCAATAATAGAAACTACATAATTAAACGAAACCCTGTATATTGCCGTAACCGTGTGAAATTTCTTTTCATCAGGCGTGCCTTTTTTGATATGCTCCCTCATCTGGCGCATCTCTCTCACATTATTTAACCGATACACCATGAACTTCCACACCCAGAATGCGATGAAAGCAATGGCAAAACTCTTTACGCACGTTTTTAACAATACATAAGTTAATACAGGATATCCGAGACTTCTTATGGTGAACAGAGAAACGATAAAGGCGATAAAGACTGGATAAATTACCGTTATTATACGATGGATAAATTTCCCTAATTGGCTTTCTGCGTCAGGTAATAGTTTGAAAATGAGAGTTTTTTGGGTAGCAAGCCACAACAAAAGTACGAGCATGCCCACTCTATAAACAAACCAGAGTAGTTCAAGAACATCACTCTTGTATTGAAATATAGTGAGTACAGAAATTATCGATAATAAAACCAAAGAAAATAACAAAATAATACTCAGAGATTTATAAAGATGCTTTGGCGATACATACGCAAGCGAGGTAAACAGTTTTTTATCTCCCTTTTCCGGGCTAAAAGCCTCAATCAGAAAACCTTTGAAGACTCTGTAGGTGGCAATATAGATGAGTACCTGTATCGTTGCCTTTACTACTGGAATTTTCAGGTCAAAAAAAACTGCGACAAGCACGGCAAGAATAGTCAATAATACGGCAAATATACTTTTTTGCAGGATTATGAAAAGACTGTAGAAAAGTCTTGTTTTGTAGTCAGAAGATTCCCCGTATTCATAGAATTCAATTACCCTTTTTGCGCAAAGACGACGGATACGTCGTTTCGTAAAGTAACATCCAATGGCTAACAGCGCTATTCCGCACAATTTTACCCAGAATGTGAGGGTATGCTTATTTTGTGCTACGTATGTTATAAAATCTTTTATATGAAGTTGGACTGCATTGAACAAATAATCTAATCGGGTATAGCTGCCTGCTATGTCTTTATATAACACAATAAATGTCTTTGTAGAAATCGAACTCCTTAGTCTTGTCCAGACATTGGCAGCCTTCATAGTATTCAGGTTTTCTTTAGTCTTATCCAACAGGGCTAACGCATTTTTCTTGATTTCCAGTCGTTCATGCAATCTGTCTAATCTTGCAGATATAAGTCCGGCCTGATCTTCCAGTGACTTTGCTATCTGGCGTGCATATTCTATTGCCTTTCCTGCCAATTCTTTGTCTTCAAATGATGTTACTTCATTTTCAATTTTTGAAATTTCCTCATAGGCCATAGACAGATTATCTGAAACCAGCTTTTCCTCCTGTTTTACAGAAGGGATGAGGCTTTCCATTGCCGTTATTGTCTCCGAGAAGCGTTTTATTTCTGACTCAACTTTTTTTAGCGATTCTTCAACGTCTTTTAACGCCGCTCCTTTGTTTATTAAATCTTCGACTTCTGCTTCTAACTTTCTATGTTCAGTAACGTCTTTAAATCGTTGTGCGCCTATGGTAATAAGTTCGTCCTTCTTTTTTGCAATTAGTCCAAGCTGTTTTTGTACCTCTGCCTCCAGTTCCAGCACCCTCTTTTTCTCAGGGGCGGTTGTTACCATCTGTTCCTGTGCAATTTCCTCGGTTTTCCTGGCGATTTCCTGTATGGTCTTTTCTGCTTCTGCCCTCGTAACCTCTGCAACCTTCTGGGTTATTTCCTCAGCCTTTTTTGCAATCTCCAGCTCTGCCTGTTTCTTTTTTAATTCTTCCGCCTTTATCCTTTCTTCCAGACGTCCTGCCTTTTCGGCTAAAAGGGCTGAATTGAGTTCTGCATTTTTCAATGCCAGCGCCGCTTCATCGTGACGAATCCTGGCTGTTTCCAATCGTATTGTAAATATCGTAATCCATTGGGCATTTACTGCCTTTTGCCACACTAACGCATTGCTCACCTTCTCCATCGCTGTCTTAAGAAGATTGTCGTCCTTAATTTCCGCCTTTATCAGTTCTAAATTCCTGGCAAGGTCTTGTTCCTTTGCGGATAGCCGCGTTTTAACATCTTCCAGTTCCCTGGTAAAATGTGAGACCAGTGTTTCTTTCTCCTTGAGATTTGCCTGTACGGCCATAACATAGCCCTTTGCAATGTCCGCCTCTTTTCTTGCCGTGGCAGCCTGTTCGGAAGACGTTACGGCAAGCGTTTCTGCCAGCTTTATAACTGAACTTAATAAGATGACGCGGTCGGCGTAAACCTTTGATTGATTTTGAAGGGCAGTAATCTGGTCCTTATATGCCTGTATCTGTTCGTTGTCTACATCTATCTTTTGTTTAACAACTTTAAGTTCTTTATCCAGCAATTCCAGAAATTTAGGATTTGTCTCATCAGTCTGAAAGACCTTTTTATTCCGTTGTAATCCCACAAGATAAATAGTCGTTGTTTCCGCGTCATTTTCTAAATTCGATATCACAAGCTCTATTTCATTAATGGATTTACCCTGTGTGGTTTTTATCTCCTCTGTCTTTATTCGGGCTGTTTCAATATCTTCGGCTTTTACCGTTATGCCTGTTTCAGCGAGTTTCACTTCGTCGGCCTTTTTCTCAAGAGATTGTGACTGAACATTAGCACAGAGGCATATCCACATAAAGCAGATGCTCAGATTTCGTAGTAACGCAAAAGTATTTCTTTTATAAAATGTTCTGTAGTTCAAAAACATCTCTACTCTCCTTACGAAGATTTATCTTTTTTTCCCCTTAGTTTATCTACCAGTCCCCATACAGAAAAAATTCCTACATACCCTAATGATGAGCAAAAAGTTGCTGAAAGGAGACTGCCCACCCAGAGAGGCATTGCATATCTAAAAAACAGCCTAAGCATACCTGTGAATCCTGCCAGTTCATTCGCATCTGGAGCGCCACTCAACCATAGTCCTAATTTATATTGTAAGGAATATATAACAGGCGCTGTTAAAGGATTTGTTACCCAGCTTGCTGCTAATGCAACAGGAATATTAACACGCAAAAATAATGCTGAAAGAATTATTAATGGAATCTGTACCCCAATCGTTGGCGTAAGCGCTATAAAAATACCTATTGCCAAACCGGCTGATACACTTTTTTGAGTTGGTTTCCATAAGCGTGGATCAAAAAGCCGATCACCTATAACACGGTGAAATATTGTACCGTTTAAATGATGTTGCCGGGGAATAAGCCGCGAAAGATTCAAACCTAAATTTTTCAGGTTGAAAATATGTTTAACCTTTTTACGCATAAATACCTTTTATTCTTCTTTGCCTGGCTGTATCTTTACTCTCACATACTGAAGATTTCATTCAGTAAGGAAATATGTTCCCAGGGAAAAATACGAGGTTAATGAAATAATATCGGCAATTGCCAATACCAGCGGACACGAGGCATGTGCCGGATTTGCACCGATCTTTTTAAAAAGAATTGGCAGACTGCATCCAAGAAAAGAGGCGTTAATAAGGGTCAATACAATAGTGAGAGACAAGGTTAAGGAGAAACTTTGATTACCAATCCAAAAAAAGGATACTAAATAGAGCAATCCGCCACACAATAAACCCATTTTAGCCCCAACCACTACTTCGTAAAGAAACAATCTTCTCAATTTAATGGTTTTATCAAGGTAAGAAAGTGCGACTGCTACTGCCTGTGTTCCAATACTTTCGGCAAGACCCAATATGATCGTAATAAAGAAGGCCATGAAAATAAATTCATCTATTGTTCTATTGAACAGTTTTGTAATAAAGGCGCATATGAGTCCGCTTGAAATGTTAAAAAGGAGGTAGGGAAATCGCAAAAAGGTACTTTTGAGGATCGTGGGTCTTCTAAATTCCTCCAATTGAATGCCGATTATTTTGAGAAGATCATCGCGTTCATGTTCTGTTTTCTCTTCAATGGCTATTGTGTCTTCTATAAAATCAGTCGCCCTTGCAATACCAACAAGTTTTCCGTGTTCATCAACAACGGGAAAGGCAATGAACTTATAAAACAAAAAAAATTCCAATGCAGTATCTGCGGAAGAATCGGCGGTTAACCGGATCGGGTTGCGCACCATAATTTCAGAAATTTTCGCTTCTTTATGAACAGTTATAAGTTTTCTTATAGGTACGACACCTACCAGCTTCCCTTCCTTATCAGTAACGTAACAGTAAAAAATATTTCCGGTAAGTTTACTACTGCGAATTAATTCAAGCGCGGTCTGTGCCGTATCGTCTACTGAAACTGCAAGCATTTCCGTGCTAAACTTGAATTCAAATTTGTTTTTACTTGGTTTTTTACGAAAAAGCATGACTGGTTATCCATGTTTAATCCGAACGAATCGGAAGAGCTGTTATTTTTACATAAGTAACGAAATTATTATACGGTCCTTCTTACAGAAAGCAACTCCCAATAAACAGGTAATAACTTGAAAATGGTTGTCAAATTTTAAATGCAAATTTTCACAACAGAGGGACATCCCCTTCACCACCGCCAGTGGGGGACAGATGGTTGTCCCCCTCAGTGAGGGGGACACAGGGGGAGGTGGCAACTTTGAAATTCCTGTACATAAATATAGGACAGTTGTTTCGTTGTGCCTTACTGTGGTTAAAATCTCTCCAGTAAAAATATTCCGCTATCTCACACCTGTCTCCTCATTAGGTACAATCATAAACGAGTTCTTCCAAACATCTCAAAAGATAAAGACAAGAACCGCAGCAGAAATAATACCGGGTAACGACAAGGGAGTAATAATATAACGAAGCAATTTTTTACAGTCTTTTTAAGGGTGAGATATAAAAATCTTGCCTAAAAACTGTAAAAATTTTTTCTATTGACAAAAGCAAATGAAGGTATTATGCTAGGGCAAGTTGTACGTAAAATTCTGTATAAAGTCAAGGAATATTGTGATATACAGAGTTTTTTCTGTACACTTAATGTCAGCAAGCATTTCGTTCATTGATAATTCATTAAAGGATGAGTGTTCGATCAAGGAATTAATAGCGTGCTTGAACTCATTAGAGGTAATGGGGGGAGATTCGAGTCTTTTATGGAGATAGGCATTTTGGTTTATCCAATAGGTGTACCTGTGCATTTTTTGCAAAAGGCTCAGGACATCCTGTATCGTCAATGGCAAGCAGTCCGTTATTGGGTGAACTTACAATATTCCTTGCAGAGCCTGACCTGAGCAAGATTCTTCTGTCGTGGTCGCTCCTTCAGAATGACAGGAGCGAGTGGTTCGAAATAACTTTTACAGTAATTTTACAGATCTCTAACATGGACTATTTACAAACTGCCGCTAATGTTGGAAACACTTGGTTTCGGGAAAACGGAGTTTTAAGGTTCATTATACTTAAGTCTTTATTTATGTGCCTGATAACTCATTTCTGATAAAATTTATGAACAATGCAAGCGAAAAACCATTTTTTAGAAAGGAGGCGATATGTAGTTGAGACGGAGCCTATACGGCTTGCAATACGGTATATTTCTTTCTAAAACCATTTTTTATAAAGGAGAAAAGAGATGCTATTTGTCATACTGATACTCGGTGCAATAGGTGGTTTGTTAGTCCTCATAGCAGGTATTGTAGGTGGCAAGCCCTTCGTGGGGCTTCGTCTGAAAGAAGGGGACGACCTCCCTACTGCAGCGATTACTGGCGCAGTAAGGGTACTACGGAATCATCTCGTTTGGTCCCTGTTTTTATTCGCAGCAGGAGGGTTTTTTGTCCTGGCTGCCTTCATAGTTTATATTATTATAAGTTTATAACTTATTAATATTCCACTGGATTCTGGCTGTTTGTACTCCACCTCAGTTATAGTTCATAATAAAACTTTCGGCGCTGTAAAAATAACAGGTGCTAAAAATGTTGTAAGTTTTTGATATTCAATTAGATATCAATAAAATTAAAAAATTTCAGGTTATTACCACGATTTTTTACAGCGCCAAACTTTCTCCAACAGTACTTAGTTAAAATTAAGCGACTAATTTCGATTTAATTTTAAAATAGAGATCGGCAAGTTCTTTGTTCTTTGATAACTCACTCGTCGAGGAAAATTCAAGAAGAGAATTAACACTACAACGATACTTAGTATAAATAGCTATTGACAGGGACAAGTTTGCAGGCTACTATATAAAAGTCTAAAATTCTATCTTTAATCGAAAAGAGGGTTTTTATGCTGCCAGAATGTCGCCAGGAAGAACATTTGTTTTCTGTGCCTAAATTTGATTTGACCCCAAGCGAGGTAGATTCTTTCGCGGACGAACTACGATGTTTTCATGATGAATTCAGAGATTGCTTTTATCGTAGCGAAACAAGAGAGAATGTATACCAGGTACGGTCAACGAATTTGTGTAAATTCTTTTTGAGCAATTTGTTTAAAAAAGGGTAGATTGGCATTTACCTTTCCTACCGGAGTGGCTCTCCATGCCAATTCCATCTTCAAGGAAATGAAGGCTAAAAGCCTATAGCAGGAATTCTCTCCTGCTACAATCTCCATAGGCTTCGTCCTCCTTTTAAACTCCTTATTTAACCTCTCAATGATATTTGTTGTCCTGAGTGATATCCATTCTTCCCCAGGAAATGAAAAAAAGGTAAGACATGAATCTATTGAATTCTCAAGGGATTTAACAGCCGAAGGAAATTCCTTCTGCCAAGTGTCTTTAAATTCATCATAAAATTGGAGTGCTTTTCCCTTCGATGATGCATAGAAAATTGATCGCAGATCGTCAGCCACTGCCTTTTTATGGCTTCTTGAAACCTTGGCAAGAACGTTCCTGGCTACATGTACCTGACATCTTTGGGTCTTGGAATTAGGGAATTCCTCTTGAAACACTTTCTCCAATCCCACAAGACCATCCATAATGCCTAAAGTGACCTTTGAACCTTCCAAACCACGTCTTTTGAGGTCTCGTATAAATTCTCTCCAATATGAGGCCGATTCCTTATCTCCTTACTGCAAACCTAAAACCAGTTTATGCCCTGCTTCTGTTACTCCTATGGCAACCAGAACAGGTACTTTTTCAACACCCCCGCCAATACGCATGTCGAAGATTACACCGTCTAAAAACAGATATTTAACAGATTCCTTTGAAAGATCACGGTTTCTCCACTTCTCTACTCCCTCTGTTAGTGTCAGATTCGCCTTACTCACCTCTTCATGGGAAAGACTCCTTCCAACAAGCCTATTACTCATCAAACTTAAAGTACGGGTACTCACCCCAGTTAAAAACATGACACTTATATCCTCACGAATCTGATCCTCGTACTGGCGACTCCTGGGTAATACAGATGTCTTGTACTCCCCATTACGATCCCGGGGTACTTTGACTCTGACCTCTCCTATTCCTTTGAGGGTAAAATGACGGTTATATCCACCGTTTCGATAATTAACCACATTGTTATCGTTCCTCTCGTAACGCTCCCTGCCTATATAAAAGGTCAACTCCGCATTCATCAAATCAGTAAGATATTGCCCCACACTTTCCTTAACGTTAAAACGAACTATGTTAAAAATCTTTCCCGATGACTCCGCTATTCCCTTGATAAAATCTTTTACTTCTGCTAAATTAACATGAACTTTCCAGCGACTAAAGTCATAAAAAGTCTTAAAACGGTAATGGACTGTTTATAAAATTACCTTTATTCGATATGTAGTAGCATAAAATTCCATGGAATGTTAATAATTTTCAAGGGTTTAGCGTGGTCCGACTCAACTTACTCGTATTGAATTAGCGTAGTGGATTCAATAGGTATTCCAGTCCATTCAGCTTGATTTCATAGACACACTCAAGCATATTCCCTAATTCACCTTTCGGGAATCCCTGTTGGGCAAACCACACAATATACGCCTCAGGCAAATCAATCAGCAACCGCCCTTTGTATTTGCCAAACGGCATGCGCGTTCGTACAACCTTTAAAAGATACTCTTTATCGGGAAACATATCGTCCTTTTTTTCTG
>JANLHY010000567.1 GCA_024653795.1 Candidatus Brocadiaceae bacterium
CCCGCAACTTTTCCATCTCGTTTTCAACGTCGGGATAATCGGCAGAAGTCCCTATGTTGGCGTTGACCTTGGTTTTGAGTCCAGCGCCAATACCGCAAACCTTTGTTGCCTTCCGCTTGCGGTTTGCAGGAATGACGATCTTGCCCTCGGCGATACGCATCCTGATAAATTCAGGATCGAGGTCTTCATCCTTTGCAACCTGTTTCATTTCCTGTGTAATGATATTTTGCCTGGCCTGTTGTAGCTGTGTCATACGTCCTCAATTGTATTTGTCGTTTAGCCACGAATTTACACGAATGCACACGAAATAATTAAGGTAAAATTCGTGTAAATTCGCGGCCACTCGTGGCTACTTTTTTAAAGCAAAGAACTATTCCTTCATATCCCCTGTGGATTGACAATAAATAATCTGAACAAGTTTGTTGTCCGACACTTTGAAGATCAGGCACTGTCAGGGCTAAAGCCCAATTCAGATGAGACCGTCATTAACCCCAGCCTTAAGGCTGGGGTTAGTGGGTACACGTCCTACCGAGGCTTTAGCCCTGATGTCACAGCAACATGAAGTTGTTCATGTTATTTATTGTCAATCCCTTAGCCATTTAACCGTATAACCATTTTCTTTTAGTGCTTCGGATTTAGTGGTTTTTAATGAACAAAAACTTACAAAAACTTGTCCTCGTGAAAATGGGGAAAAGAAGTTTTTACAAAGTAATACTATAATTGATTTAATTATGATCTTATTTATAAAACATATTGGTATCGAAGGTCCGGGCACCATTGCAGACTTTCTGGAAGATAACAAGATACTATATACAGTTCTTGACGTCTCCTCAGGCGATAAATTGCCTAAACTGAAAAAGGATTTTCGGGCGATTATTTGTCTTGGCGGGCCCATGAACGTGTATGAAGAGGAGAAGTACCCGTTCCTGAGAGAAGAGGATATTTTTCTAAGAAGGGTAGTTGAAGACGAAGCGCCATTTCTGGGAATCTGTCTGGGCGCACAATTAATTGCAAAGGCGACTGGCGCACGGGTAACGAAAAACCCTGAGAAAGAGATTGGTTGGTATAAGATCGTTCTCAATGATAATGGATTGAGGGATGATTTATATAAAGGCCTTCCAGGAATATTTACCGTATTTCAATGGCATGGAGATACCTTTGGCATACCCAACGGGGGGAAACGATTGGCTTTCGCAGAACTTTGTCAAAATCAGGCGTTAAAGTGCGCCAGGAATATTTACGGTATCCAGTTTCACGTAGAAGTAACAAAAACTATGATTGCCCAGTGGGCTGATGCTTATAAAGGAGAATTGGAATCTTTGCAGGGCATTGTTTCTGATAAACAAAAGATGTTAGAAGATTACGAAAGATTGTCAAAGACTTACATGAAACAGGCAGAACAGTTTTATGTAAACTTCTTTACAATCGCTGGTTTATTGAAGAAAAAGACATTTTCCTTCCCGCAATAATGCCCGGAATCAGTAAGGGTCGTTCAAAATTTTGAAAAACTAATTTTAAATACAACCTGTAGGGGCAATTCATGAATTGCCCCTACTATTTATCATATGGACAGAAACTTTTTGGGCAACCCCCTATATTCGTTTATCAATTTTAAGCTGGTCAACCGAGACGGTTGACCTACCACTACCCTCACGAAACGCTTTTTATGATCCCAATCTCATTCTGAGCTAATTCTTCTGCATAGTCGTTCATCTTGTAAAATTCCTTGTAGTTCAGAAGCATTTCGTTGGAGTTCTTGTAGCCCAGGCGGCGACCGTAATTGACGATGCACATGGTTCTCGCCTCCACAAAAGAAAATCCCTTAAATTTCAACGCCTCTATGATACATTTTTTCATGTGATTCAGATGGTAGGCTGTCGTGCGTGCATAGTAGCAGTTGTGGTGTTTAAAGAGAGATTGAACGTCTGCCGGCTGATCCTGGTTGCCGTTTGGCGTGGTCAGGGTCTTTGTGCCATGCGGAGTTGTGGGAGAGACTTGCCCCCCGGTCATACCGTAAATCTCATTGGCATAGCAAATGACGGTAATATTCGTATTCCGTCGTATAGCGTGTAATAAATGATTACCTCCGATACCAAGAAGGTCACCGTCTCCGCTTACTACCACGACATTAAGGGCATCATTGGCATATTTAATGCCTTCAGCCACCGGGATAGCCCTGCCATGTGCCGTGTGGACTGAATCAAGGTCGAAGAAACCGGCGCTCCTGCCGGCACAGCCAATTCCCGATACGACAACGGTATCGTTCTTTGGCAGGTTCAATTCATCAAATGCCTGGCAGATCGTTTTCAGGACAATGCCATTCCCGCAACCGGGGCACCACGGCGTGGGCAGCAAATCAAGCTTCAGGTAACGTTTAAAATTAGTATCTTTGTTCATTATGGTAAAAGTAATAAATTTATAAAATTTCCGTAACAATTTAGTATTTTGAAAAAACATCCTAACTCGAGCGAGTCGGAGCATGTAGCGCGACATTTATGTCGCTGTCCTGCGAACTGAAGTTCGCGCTACACAGACGGTAAAACCTAGTTTTTATTAAGGTTTTTCAAAAAGCTAAATTGTTACAGATTTCCTTTGTCCCTGAGACTTTTGTTTTTTTCCATCGATTTTTTTATCATATTTATTTTCCAGTCCCTGTGGGCGTTGATTACAGAAAGAACCTCTTGGGGGTCGTCTGTTAATTTAATCAAATCTATATCTTCTTTCGATATAGTTTTTTCTTTTAGCATTGTTGCTTTTATCCAGTGTATAAGCCCATCCCAGTATTCCTTTCCTACAAGTATCAAAGGAAACGGATATATCCTATGTGTCTGTATAAGGGTTAACGCCTCAAAAAATTCGTCTAATGTCCCAAATCCACCCGGCATGCACACGTAGCCCATTGCATATTTCACAAACATCACCTTTCTTGCAAAGAAATATTTAAAACTGAGAGACTTGTTTTGAAACTGGTTTGGCTTCTGCTCCTTTGGGAGGACTATATTTAACCCTACAGAGACGCCCGTGTTCATTGAAGCGCCCTTGTTGGCTGCCTCCATTATCCCCGGCCCACCGCCTGTTATAATGGTATAGCCATTTTTTGCCAGAAGGCTAGAAATCTCTACAGCTTTTTTATAGTACTTGTGATTTTTATGAAATCTGGCAGAACCGAATATGGTAACGGCAGGACTGATATTTGAGAGTTTTTCAAAACCTTCTACAAACTCACTCATTATCCTGAATATTCGCCAGGTTTCCACGCCTTTAAGATCTTCTGTCATGATTCACCTCGAGTATTTTTTGTTTTATTTCTACCAGATCGATGCGTCCACCCAGGATTGGTATAAACTCCACTTCACGATGCAAAATGCGTTCAATCTCATGGGCATATTGTCCTGTATTCATCTCCATAATGATAACTCGTTTATACCTGGGCGCTATAATCTGGATCTCCTCAACTATCGGAAACATGCGTATGGGACGGTAGAGGGAGAAAGTGTCTTTAAAATAATACGCTATTCTGGAAAGTGCCCCGTAAGATACCAGTAACGTGTCGGTGTCCTTGCTGCATTGGAGATATTCATAGTAGTTGTATCGCTGAGCTATCAGTTGTTGTTTTTCGTGGAGACGTGTGATAAGACGTCGGTAATTGTCTACATCTGAAGTTTTTGGCACAAAGTCTTCGTGGGACAGTCCCGTAAAATGCCGATTCCCGGCGCCCAGTGGTTGACGGTCACGTTTTTTGGTCTGAAAATCTCTATGAGGAACAATAGTTTCGTAAAGGTGGCTGATATATCCATCGCTGAGGAGGATAACAGGGCTCATGGATTCCTCTGCTGCATTAAAGGCTGTAACCGTATATTTATAAAGTTCAGAAACAGAATTAGGATAGAATACGATGGGAAAGTAATCCCCATGACTGCCGTGAATACATTGAATGACATCTCCCTGTGCAGGCATAGTAGGCATACCGGTGCTGGGCCCTACCCTTTGAACATTGACGATAACGAGCGGCACCTCCATCATGTGGGCCAGTCCTATGCTCTCCTGCATCAGGGAGAAACCGGGGCCTGAGGTAGCCGTCATTGCCTTGAGGCCAGCCAGAGATGCGCCAATAATGGCGTTAATGGAGGCGATCTCATCCTCCATTTGGAGCACCTTGACGTGCTTCTTGTTGACCATCTCATGGATAATTTCAGAGGCAGGTGTAATGGGGTAACCTGCAAAAAATTTTAATCCAGCAACTTCGGCCGCCATTGCAATGGCCTGATTACCCTGTAATAACTGCTTTGGCATCTATTTCCTCGATTTCAATCGCAAAGTCCGGGCAATAACGCTGGCACATTTTGCAGGCAATACACCTTTCCAATTCCATCAATGTCTGGTGTTGAATTTCCAGATTTTTAACAGGGCAGAAATTCACGCAAATACCGCAGCGCTTGCAGAACTCGTGATTAATATGTACAATCCCTTTTCTCTTTCGAACTTTTTCCTCAGGCACTAATTCCTCCAACCCTTTCCAAGCCCGAAGGGCTGTCAGCATATAGCAGGGGGTTCACCCCGTTAGATAACAGATATCGAACAGGAGACACAATGAGAACTCACAAGTTTTTCCAAAGTCACGCTACTCACTACAACACAATATCTAACGGGGTGAAGCCCCCATAAGCGCTAAGTTAAAATTACGGATTAATTTAACCGTGTAATGAATAACGAATTCCCGTTTTCACGAGGGCAAGTTTTGCTGGCTTTTATTCCTCAACAATGGTATCATTTTTTTGTGCCCTCCTTTGTATGGTATTTTGAATCTTTTGTCTGATTTATTATACAAGATGGGTACTGCTATTTTATAATTCTTTCTCTCTTTTTTTCAAATATTTTTTCATTTCCCATGAAAAATAAGCCTTTTCGCTCGTTTATGCTTATTAACCGTGGATAATATGTTGTCGCCGAAGGCATAATTTTATGATGCAAAAGAGAAATAATATACTCGTTATCGATGATGATGAACTAATGAGAGTATCATTAAAAAGCTTATTGGAAGAAAATGGATACCCGGTTTATACGGTGTCTTCCGGAGACGAGGCCGTTCAAACTCTGGACAAAAACAGTGTAGATTTAATTCTGTTCGATCTGAGACTGTACGATGACAGAGAGCTTTTGTTAGTGAACAAGATTAAAGAAGCATCTCCGGATACCACCATCCTCATCATGATCGACCAGAATAAAATTAAGACGGTAATCAATACCTTGTGTTTAGATACCGTTGACTACATGCTGAAACCTTTTGATCCTGATTATTTAAAGAAAACCATCGAAAAAGCCCTTTACAAGCAGCAATTGGAATCGAGCCTTAAAAAATCACTGGTAGAGAAAGAAATTATCAACAACATCAACAAAATCATTGCCACCAGTTTGGATATCCGGGAAGTCTTTCCAAATATATGCGACGAATTAAAGAGTGTCATTCCATTTGATCGCGCTTGCTTAATCATTTCAAATGAACAATGTCAATGGTTTCAAGTGTTTGCACTAACGAAAACGTATAACTTTAGCGAGATTAATGAGGGCGGATCTTTTCCACTGTCTGGCAGCCTCCTTGAAGAAGTCATCAAAACAGGAGAACCAGTAATAGTCAATAATACGGAAAAAGGGCTTTTTTGGACGGACAATGTGTTACTGAAAGAAGGTATCCGCTCTCGGCTCGGTTTTCCGCTTACCTATAAGGGCAAAGTACTTGGCGCTATTACCTTTGGCAGTGAAAAAACGAACAGTTTCAATGAACACTCTTATTATTATCTCTGGCAGATATCTCCACAACTTGCCATTGCCCTTGAAAATACAAAGCTGTTTAGCCGCATTAAAGCCTCGGAAGAACGTTACAAGACATTATTCAACAATGCTGCAGATTCCATGATGATGCTGGATCTTAATGGAAAGATTCTTACAATAAACCAGCGTGAAGAAGAAATTATTGGTTACAAAATGGAGGAACTCATAGGGAAGTATATTTATGATTTTTTACCAAAGACATCAAAGAAATCCATTTTAAAACTTCTTGAAATGGCGGTTGGCGCCAAAGTTCAAACTACCGAAATTGAAGTCATCAGCAAAAACCATCAAATCTTAGTTATGGAATTATACCTTTCAGTGGTAAAAGAAGAAAATAGTGTTTTATACATATTGGCACACTTCAGGGATATAACGAAAAGAAAAAATCTCGAATTAGAACTGAAAGAAGAAAAGTGCAAATTGGATAATATCGTGAGTGAAATAGGCGCGGATCTCTTAGTTATTGACAGGAACAACAAAATATGCTGGGCAAATAAACGACTCATCGAAAATCACCCCTTAGGCAAGAATATCTTAAATCGTACGTGTTTTGATACGTATTGTCACTTTAAATCCGCCCCCACTGATTGTCCCTCCAGTAAGGTGTTTAAAACTGGAAAAATAAATCAAACGGAACATATCGTCTATAATAAACATAAAAAAATATTTCTCAATGCGATCAGTTCTCCCATTTTTGATAAAGATGGGAATGTGGTGCAGGTACTGGAATTAATTCAAGACATCACAGAAAAGAAACAAGCAGAAGAGAAACAAGAAAAACTTCAACAACAATTGGTTCACTCTGACAGATTAATCTCCCTTGGGCGACTTGCAGCAGGTGTGGCTCATGAAATTAATACACCTCTCGCCATACTTTCAGGCATGATACAAGGTTTTCTCGAAAGAAATAATACGTTCACAAAGGAGACCGTAAAAGAATTCAGGACTATGCAAAAGGTAACAAAACGTATTGAGAAAACGGTAGATTCGTTATTAGATCTATCGCACTCCGAGGGAAACGAGTATCCGAAACCCATTAATATTAACGAATTAATTAAAAACACTGTCTCCCTTATTATCGAGCAGTTTACAGCAAAAAACAAAAACATCATCTTAAAACTCTCTCCACGCTTACCTAAAATCAAAGGATTTGCAGAACAATTGCAACAGGTATTTATGAATTTACTCATCAATGCTGATGATGCTACTTCGGATGGTGATACCATTTCAATTGCCACAGCCCAAAAAGACAAAAACACCATCCACATCAGTTTTAAAGACACTGGTATTGGTATTCATAGGGATTATCTGTCTAAAATCTTTGATCCATTCTTTACAACAAAAGAAGTGGGCAAAGGAACGGGACTCGGTTTATCTATTACGTATGGAATTATAGAAAGACATCGTGGTACGATTCATGTCAAAAGTAAAATAGGTAGCGGTACTACCTTTGATATCAATTTACCCATAGATTTTGGAAAGGCGATAGCCCATGGATAGAGGAATAAAAATATTAGTCGTAGATGATGACAATGACTATAATTTGTATTTAACTAAATTTTTGTCTGATGAGGGATATATAACCAAAGGCATTACAAAACCGATGGATACACTGTCCACATTGGAACAGGAAAAGTTTCATATCGTTATACTCGATTTAAAAATGCCGCAAATAAGCGGCACGGAATTACTCAAAGAAATAAAATCGAAATATCCGAATCTTTGTGTTATTATATTAACGGGATATCCTTCCTTTAAAACAGCCGTTGAGACGATGAAACTCGACGCATTTGACTACTTAAAAAAGCCATTTGATTTAAACGATTTACGAAGGGCGCTCAACAATGCGCAAAAGACGTATTGCCTTATTGGAAGCTCAAAGGATAAACTTAAAAGCGCTGTGGGGAAAAGGCTTAAATTTATAAGAAAGAGCAAAAAAATCACGCAGAAACAATTAGCAAACCGTACGAGTTTATCGCCAAGTTTGCTATCACAGATAGAAAATGGACAAATCGCAGCATCCCTTACTACCCTGGATAAATTATCATCGGCGCTTAACGTTAAAATATCATATTTTCTTGATGAAGAGGCCGTTGAAGTCGCCACGAATGAATAGATAGTGACTGAATGGAAACTCATACTTTTGTCATTTCGACCCCTTCGCTTTCTGTCATTTCGAGGAGCGAAGTGACGAGAAATCTTTTGTTCAGGACAGGCTCCGGGAGAAATCTGTAAACCCTGTAATTTCAATGGTCAAAAGATCTCTCGATACTCTCGGAATGGTAAACATTCGGTAAACACGTTATGCACTGCCCATTTTGTCATTCCCGCATGCTTTTATCGGGAATCCACCGCCCATCAGCACACGCCTGGATTCCCGCTAAAACATGCGGGAATGACATGTGTAAGACGTGTTTACCGAATGTTTACTAAAAAACCTGCTAAAACTTGTCCTCATAAAAATGGGGATGGGGAAAAGAAGTTTTTACACAGTAAACATTCATGAGCCATAATAGCTCACAAAAGGGCATGAAATATATCACCCTCCCTTGATCCCTCCCATCAAGGGAGGGAAAGTTCCCTCGCCCCTTGTGGGAGAGGGTCTGGGTGAGGGGTATTTTCGTGCCAATACTATACTAACCAAGAATAATAATGAATTCTATTTCCCAAATCAATCTTAAACGCTTAAAATTGTTACTATTCACCGCAAAGTCGCAAAGATCGCAAAGCATTAAAGATCATTGTCAAATTCTCTTTATTTTTACTTTGAGTCTTTCTTTGCGTTCTCTGCGCCTTTGCGGTGAATTATTAAAACCCAAGACAAAGAAACCATTTTGACATTTAAACATTCTATGATAAACTTCCTAAAATATGATCAAAATAAATACGAATGCGCTAAACATCCCAGAAGACATGGTACTCATCCCTGAAGGCCCGTTTCTTATGGGCAGTACAAAAGAAGACATCGATAGATTATTAGACCTCGACCGCAACATTGAAGTCGAACGGTTAGGAAATGAAATGCCTCAAAGAGAGGTCTTTCTGCGCGCTTACCTTATAGACAAATACCCCGTTACTAATGCTCAATATAAAAAGTTCATCGAATCCGGTGGCTACACACAAAAACCATTGTGGTCAGATGCGGGATGGAAGTATATTTTAGAGTCAAAACCCCTGGAAAGTAATGATCTGGACGTCGTTTTCAAGGGAGAACCTGATTGTCCCGTTGTAAACGTCTCGTGGTACGAGGCCGAGGCATTTGCAAAATGGGCTAGGAAGAGGTTCCCAACCGAGGCGGAATGGGAAAA
Organism: Candidatus Brocadiaceae bacterium; assembly: GCA_024653795.1. Lineage (GTDB taxonomy): Bacteria > Planctomycetota > Brocadiia > Brocadiales > Brocadiaceae > Wunengus. The sequence continues at coordinate 9,138 of JANLHY010000567.1, forward strand.
GGCTGCCCGCGGTACCGATGGCAGGATATACCCGTGGGGCAATGAATATGATAAAACGAGGTTGAACTGTGCCGAGAACAAGATTGAAAAACCAACCCCCGTTACAAAATATCCGCAAGGTCAGAGCGTTTACGGGTGTTTTGACATGGCAGGAAACGTGTGGGAATGGACGGCCGATTGGTACGATAGCCAATATTACCGCCATTCCCCGAATAAAGACCCACAAGGGCCTAACGTGGCTGAGGAAAATCCCTACTTTGGCAGACCGGAAGAGGTAGGCATCTCCATTTACGAACTAAAACCCTCACAAACAAGCAAGGCGCTGAGCGGCTGTAAGGTATTACGGGGAGGGTCGTGGAATGGTTCGGGCGTTGTCCACATCCGTTGTGCCAATCGTGATTACGACGAATTAATCTATAAAAACGACACCATCGGCTTCCGCTGCGCCAGATTGTTGGGGTAAAAATGTTTGGAACCACAGATTCCACTGATTACACAGACAAAAGGTTCGAATAATTTGCAAAATCTGTGCAATCTGCGAAATCTGTGGTTTCTTTTGTTGCTTACGCTGGTTCAGGCTTGCAGCCTGAACCGAAATATTTTGGTTCAATCGAGGATGATTGAACCAGCAAAAGATTATATGAAAGAGAAGAAATAAAATTAGGGGAATTCGCCTGTTTTATCTTGTTTTCTCAGCGTTCTCCGCGCCCTCTGCGGTGAACTATTACAGATTTTTTATAAGGAGATAAAATGAACATTCTTGTTTCTGGCTCGATTGCTTATGACAGGATTATGGACTTTCCGGGAAAATTTTCCGACCACATACTTCCCGATAAGATACATATGCTGAACGTGTGTTTTATGATAAACGGTTTAACGGAGAATTTTGGAGGCACTGCCGGTAATATCGCCTTTGCCCTTTCCCTGCTTGGTGAAAGACCAACCATACTCGCCACTGCCGGACGCGATTTTGAACCATACCGGAACTGGTTGACCAGCCATAACATTTCCACGCAGCACATTAAAATCATAAACGATGAACTTACCGCCGGAGCTTACATAACCACAGACCAATCAGACAATCAGATAACGGCATTCAATCCGGGCGCAATGAAATTCAACTCCAACTTTGCTTTTGATTCCGTAGCACGCGAAAAGACCCTTGCAATCGTAGCGCCGGGGAATCTGGGTGATATGGTTAACTTCTCAAATACTTACAAAAAGAAAGGGATCGATTATGTTTTCGATCCAGGTCAATCCCTTCCAGCCTGGACTAAAGAGCTTTTAACAGAGTTGATACACGGGTCAAAAATATTCATCTGTAATGACTATGAGCTGCAGTTGACCCAGGAAAAGACCTCCATGACGACAGATGATATCCTGGAGAAGACGGAGACACTGATCGTAACAAAAGGGGAATTCGGCTCGGTGGTCATGTGTAAGGAAAACAAAGAAACAAAAACCTTTGAGATCCCTGTTGCCAAAGTAAATCAGGTAAGCGACCCCACTGGCGCCGGTGATGCTTACAGGGCGGGATTAATCAAGGGGCTCTCGGTATCAAAAAATGACATCGTCCATGCTGCAAAAATAGGAGCCGTTTGCGCCGCCTATTGTGTAGAAGTCTACGGCCCTCAAAATTTTCATTTTACCCACGAATCATTCAACAAACGCTTTGAAACTGTTTTTGGGAAAAAGGCTTTTTAAAGAAACGACAAACCACAGAGGCCGCTGAGAAAGACCTTAACCTAATAATTGCAGTAGGACACAGATAAACGCTGATTTACAGTGATTTTTCAACGACATAAATAATCACAGGTAATCACCTATTTAGTATAGAGACGCACAGCAGTGCGTCTGTACCTAATTTTATCTGCGCTTATCCGCGTTAATCTGTGTCCCATTTCAGAATTTAGGTAAGACATAATTTTACCTCCGGCATTCATAGAAAACCGAAACGTTTTTCGGGGCTAAATTATTGTTTCAGGTTACAAAAATGAAGATTCCTAAAATTAAGTATGGTGTCCCCAGAATTCCCTAAAAATCGGGTAATTTGCTGCACATTACCCATCCTCTTATAATGCTCCTATGCTTTCATGAAGTCTTTTTCGTTTTCTCTCTTCTTTGGTGTTCAATTTAGCTGAAAGAATTAAAAGAATTGCAATCTTCTTGCAATCTTCTTCGGTTTTTGTTTTAATATCGCCTCAAAGGGAAAAAGCAATTTCCTGTCTCCACAGACCCTATGGATTCTATGGGTTTCGTGAAAGTCTGTCGGTCGGCGATCCTGACGCTAGCAATCTTCTTCTTCAGGGCGACAACCTGCTTACCCTCGAAGTGATAAATGCTTTAAAAAATAGTTGTCACTTTTCGTTATATTAGTGATATAAAATAATATCTTATATAAGGTAGTAAGAGGAGGATTACATGGCTGAAGAAAAAAAAATTATTAGTGGCAGTCCCGCTATGGTGGAACGTTTTTTTGAGCAGCCACCAGATGCAATTTCATGCTACAGTGACTTTGCACAAGTTATGCATACGGGAAATGAGATTTTGCTTCAGTTTTATGAAACTATACCTGGGCCTCCTGTGCCCGGGGGGAACATTGGGAAAGTAAGGTCACGTCTTCGGGCAACAATTACTATTAGTGTTGCACACGCACAGAATATAGGTAAATTACTCACTGAAAGAGCCGTAGCTTTTGAGGTTAAAAAATGACAATTTCAGCAAAAGTATACGAAGTATTTGAAAACGCTCAAGGCATTATTAATTCAGTATCTACGGGGGCAATGTCTCCTAATGAAGTTATTGACTCCTTAAAAAGATTAGGGATGGAGTCGCTTGTTACAGAAGCGGGCGACCTAATGATTAGGTGCTGGCAAATTGCTGCGGAAAACTTTGTTTCCCCTGAACAAGCTGCTATTATACGCCAAGGTAGATCATTGCCAGAGCAGGGCGATAAGTTAGATTGGTTGAGTAGTAATTTACAAGATATTCGCAGAGAGTATGGCGGCCAATGGGTTGCAGTTTATGGCAATGAGATCGTGGCATCAGCTTTAAATCTGTCTGATCTCATGAGTCTTATTTCCGAATTTGATAAGCCACTCGTTACTTTTATACCTTCCGAACCCGTCATATGGAATTTCACCTATGCCGTCTAAGAATTTTGAACATACGGTTCGATTTTATGAACATCGTGCAAATGGAAATTCTACATGGTTGCCATTAGTAGATGTCACTTTAATAACACCAACAGGTAATCGAATATCTTTATCATTGCTTTTCGATACGGGTGCTTCCGTTACAACATTACGGGCAGACCTCTATCCAATGCTAGGCTTACTATCTTGGGACCAAGGGCAAAGAGTTGATACAGTAACGGGAGGAGGGGTGGTCGTAGCTTATAGATATATAACGACATTAGAAGTGTTCGGCAAGACTATCCAGTGTCCGATACATCTATTAGCGCAACTTCCCAATAATCCGCTCTTTTCTGGATTGCTTGGCAGAGATATCGTTTTTAAAGAATTTGGATTTGGCTTCTGGGAAAATGTCAATGAACTATACGTCACGACAAATCCATAGAAAAAGAGAGCAAGGTTAGGTAGAGTAGGGAACTGACGTAGTTGATTAGGTTTGGCCTATCCCCATTTTCATGAGGACGTATCTGTTTCTGTCCCTTTCGTCTGACAGTGCCTCGCGAGCCTAAAACAGAAGAAACAAAAAGTCTGTGCAAATCTGCGGAATCTGTGGTTGCTTTTGAGGCTCGAATGCTACAGTAATCCTCTTTCAAAATTTCCAATAATAGAATTTTTAACCTTGCTTAGTTGCGACCATCCCGCCCATCCTTTTCACCCCGATTAACCCGACTTTCGCAATTCGAGGCGAAAAACGGTTATTTTTAGGCATGAAACGCCCTGAAACCCTTGATTTTAAAGGAGTGAATTTCCAAAAAGGG
>JANLHY010000571.1 GCA_024653795.1 Candidatus Brocadiaceae bacterium
TCGCCGCCTGGAATGCTGATCCGCAGCCGTTTGTCTGGACTGCCAAGCTGGAGGACATCCTCCGTAAGATCGAGCGGGCTCGGGCCAAACTGGAGTCCATCCCGCCTGGTTGCACACAGCCCCGGCGCCAAAAACGGGAAGTGTGATATGTCTAGTTATTTACGGGACACCACACTAGCTTTAGGCAATCTAAAAAAAAGAAAGGAGAAAAGCTATGAAATTGTTTTTAAGATTTGCGCTTGTGTGTCTTATACTTGTGTCGGCGCTGTTACTGTCGAGGAGCGCCGACGCCATCCCGGTCTTTGCAAGGAAGTATCAGACAGCTTGTCAAACCTGCCATTGGGCGACCTTTCCTGCGCTCAACTCATTTGGCAGGGCATTCAAAGACAACGGTTACACATTTCCATCAGATGATGAGGTATACGTAAAGGAGCCCCCTGTAGCTTTCGGTGGAGAGGGATGGAAGAGGATGTTTCCCCAAAGTATATGGCCCTCTACGATAACTTCCGTACCTCCCATAGCTTTACAGATTGAATCAAATTTTCTTGTTAACCCAAAGAACGATAAAGGTAAAACATCTTTTGATGGTATTGGGGCGGTAGAATTATTAATGGGCGGAACGTTAGGAGAGAGTTTGTCATGGTTTGGAGCTGCACCATTATTTGAGAACGAGGGAACAGCCAGGGGGAGCGAGACATTTGTGGAACGTCTGTTTTTTGTCTATAGCCCAACGCTTTTTGATAAAAAGGGACTAGTTAACATCGAAGTCGGGAGATTTGAACCCCGTGCAACACCCAGGTCGCAACATCTATCCATTATTGGTACAACCCGGTACCTCTTTAGTACTTGGTCTACCCCACCTGCGTCCAATCTCACTGCCTTCTTTCCTTATCAGAATGGGGTGGAATTTTTTGGTGGTATGAATGGGCCAAAGGGGAACGGAGGCCTCATGTGGGCGGCCGGAGTAGTAAATGGTGAGCGTTCAGTTGATGCTTTTGATCCCGATGAATTAGCGGGCGACATTGAGACGCGTGAAGGTGAAAGTGGAAGTCCATTTGATATGAATAATAGCAAGGACTATTACGTCCGCGTCTCCTATAAGATAGGTGGGATGGGAGTGCTGGGGGGCGGTACGGTAGAGGAGTCCCAAAAGGCCACTGAAAACTGGCAGGATAATTCCCTAACTCTTTCTGGCTTCTTTTACAGAGGGAATACGGGATTCTTTAATGACCCTGAAGTTGGTAGTAGATTGAGTTGGCATAGCAGCGGAAATCATTTCTGGCGATATGGCGTAGAGGCCGAATACTCCTGGTGGAATTTCAACCTCTTTGGGGCAGCTACTTATTTCAGAGATAATACCGCCAGTGATGTAACCATCGATGGTGAAAGTGGCCGGGACTTTGATGCAGACCTTTACACCGCAGAACTCCGATGGGTAGCCTTACCATGGATTGTTCCAGCCGTCCGCTTTGAGAACGCGAACCCTTCTTACGATGTTGGGGACATCAACAGCTTTAACGCCTACAGCGCGGACATTACTGTCCTCATCAGGGCTAACGTAAAATTTACTGTTGGGGCAGCCTTTGCAGACAGTAATGCCCCATCGGGG
>JANLHY010000581.1 GCA_024653795.1 Candidatus Brocadiaceae bacterium
AAAACTATGGAATCTGGCCTGTCAAAAAGGACTGGGAAAGGTAATTGTTATCACCAAGATTGACGGTGAAAATGTCGATTATCAGGCATTGCTCGATTCCATCAAAAATACCCTGGGAGCCATATGTGTTCCATTAGTCTTGCCTATCGGTGCCGGGCATGATTTTCAAGGTGTTGTTAATGTCTTCGAATTACCCAACCCTTTACCCAATAAAGTTGTGGGTGACGCACAGTCTGCACACGATGCCTTAATCGAGACCATTGTTTCTGCCGACGATGCATTGATGGAAAAATACCTTGATGGAAAAGAAATTGACAAGACGGCATTGCAGGCCTGTTTTGTAAAGGCCGTTGCGGGTGGAAATGTCGTGCCTATCCTCTGTTGTTCCAACAAGAAGGCTTTGGGAGTTGAAGATGTGCTGGACACAATTGCTCATTTTTCGCCTTCTCCGCTTGAGGGTCTCAAAAGAACGGCTATTGATATGCAAAAAAATCAGGAAATTACCCTGGAAGCAACAAATGATAGTCATTTTAGCGGCTTCGTATTTAAGTCCGTGATAGATCCGTTTGTGGGAAAATTAAGTTATTTCCGGGTGGTCTCTGGCATACTTGATGGTGAATTATCATTTTATAATGTGACGAGCAAAAAGTTAAATAAAGTAGGACATATTTACCGTATTTTTGGAAAGGAACAGCAGCCAGTTTCAAAGGCTATTCCGGGTGACATCATTGCCGTATCTAAGGCGGAGGATATTCATATCTCAGATACGATCTGTGATTCCAAACATCCTGTGAAATTTCCGGAGATTACATTTCCTACTCCCATGTCTTCACTTGCCGTAATACCCAAAAGCAAAGGGGCGGAAAAGAAGATCAGCGAGTGTCTCCATAAACTCACCGAAGAGGATAAAACCTTTAAAGTTTCCCATGATACTTTGACCAATGAACTGGTGATTACCGGAATGAGTAATCTCCATTTGCAGGTAATAATCAGCCGCTTGAAACGCCGCTTCGGAATTGAAGTGGAGTCCCATATCCCCAAGATCCCATACAAGGAAACCATTACAGCCAAGGCACAGGCGCAGTATAAGCACAAAAAACAATCAGGCGGTCATGGGCAATACGGAGAGGTGCATATCAGGATTGAACCGTTGACGAGGGGCGCGGGGTTTGAGTTTGTAGATGAGATAGTCGGCGGCTCCATCCCCCGTCAATACATCCCCGCCGTTGAAAAGGGGATCCGGGAGGCGCTTGATAAAGGCATTTTGATTGGACATCCTATCGTG